>CAZGQH010000173.1:0-4320 GCA_964527575.1 uncultured Lachnospiraceae bacterium | reverse complement strand
ATGACGATCCCGGTTATATGGCGATCAATCCCACCCTTAGCCAGGGCATCTATCCCTTTATGTTTGAGGATTCCCATGGCAGCCTCGATTTCCACATGGCTATGGTCTTCAGCTTCAATGAGACCACCTATGGAGTTTATGAGGAGCTCTTTATCGTCCCCGAAAACGAAACCGTTCGTACGAACAACACCGATTACAGATGGATTATCACCGTCAACGGCAGAGACATCGAAGTCACCCGGTTCTCTCTCTTTGACAACACCACCAGCGGATGGGTTCGTGCCGACCTGGGGGCGGACTTCATTGAGAAGCTCGAGTTTGATTCCAACAACATTTGCCCGATCGAAGCAAGCCTGAACATCTACGGCACGGACGGTAAGGTTGCGTTCTATGCGGATCTTACTGCAGATTCCGGCGCTTATGAACTTGAGAAGCCCAATGTGATCGAAATGATCAAGGACGAAAACCGCAGCGACGATCTGAAGAGAATCATGCCCGAGAATCTGCTCCCCTATAAGGGCCCCGATTCGGGCAACGGCGAGGGCTATACCAACCTCTTCGACAACGATGTGCGTTCCAAGCTCTGCGGCAACGTTGACGGCGAGGAAAACGCGATCATCGTAAATATCAAGAACAACAACGCCCCCATCGTAGGCTTCTCGCTGGTCAACGCCAACGATAACAATCCCAGCACCGGCAGAACGGTTACCAAGTTCGAGATCTTCGTCTCCAAGACCGGTCAGGACGACAGCTGGACCTCGGTCTATGCTGCTGACGGTAACGATGCCTCCGGTAATCCTATCGACAAGGGCTCGATCAGCACCAACTACGCCGAGAGATATTTCGCACTCTCGAAGTCCGTTGAGGCCGCTGACGCCGTCTATGTCAAGCTGGTTATCAACAACGGCGAGATGGCTCAGCTCTCCGAGTTCATTCTCTGGACTGAGTAATCTTTTCTAAGTAAGTAAAAAGACAGACGCTTTCGCGTCTGTCTTTTTTTTGCGCACGGAAAATCCGGTACCGCCAAAATTCGGCGAAATATACGGGAAAAGAATGGATATAATAGAAGGTGAAAAGCGAAGAGAGAAGGAAAATAAAATGATTGAACTGAAGGGCAAGGGCGTTTTCGGAGACTATGCCAAGGGAACGCTTTTGTTTTATCGAAAAAGAAAAAGAATCCCCTCCGGAGAAAAAGGACAGGACCCCGCCGCCGAAAAGGCTCGCTTTGAGAAAGCCCGGGAAGAGGCCGGCGAGGCGCTTCAGGCTCTCTATGAGAAAACCAAAAGCGAAATCGGCGAAGAGGAGGGAGAGGTCTTTGCCATTCATAAAATGATGCTGGAGGATCCCGACTTTTTGGCTGAGGTAGGGGAAGAACTGTCCAAAGGCGTCACGGCGGAATATGCCGTCCACAGCGCCTGCGAAAGCCTGGCCTCCCTGCTGATCTCCTCTCGGGATGACTACATGCGGGAACGGGCTGCCGATGTGCGGGATGTTGCGGAGCGGCTCATCACGCTCCTCACCGGAGAGGAGGAGAATCTTCGGCAGGAATGCGGCACCGGCGGCATCATCCTCTGTGCGGAAGATCTCTCCCCCAGTGAAACCATGGGGCTTGACCGGGGGAAAATCGCCGCCTTTGTCACAGCCGGCGGATCCGCCAATTCCCACACCGCCATTCTGGCCCGCAGTCTCGGGATTCCTGCTCTTGTGGGGATGGGAGAGGCGCTTTTTACGCTGAAAGAAGGCGACACCGCTCTGATCGACGCCGCAAACGGCCGCCTGATCGCCGACCCGGATGAAAAGACCCGGGAAAGCTTTGCCCAAAAAAGGGCCGAAGCCGATAAAAGAAAAGCCGCCTACGAGGCGGTGCGGGGAAGGGCGGTTATCACCGAAGAAGGAAGGCCGCTCTCGGTCTACGCCAACATCGGCAGTGCTTCGGAAGTAAATGCCGCCTTGGAACAGGACGCGGAAGGCGTCGGTCTGTTCCGCTCGGAATTTCTCTTTCTGAACCGCTCAGCCCCGCCAGACGAGGAAGAGCAGCTTGCCGTCTACCGCAAAGCGCTGGAGGCGGCAGGGGGACGGCGGGTAGTCATACGCACTCTCGATATCGGGGCGGACAAGCAGGCCGATTATCTGAAGCTGCCAAAAGAGGAAAACCCGGCGCTGGGCGTCCGGGGCATTCGCCTCTGCCTCACCCATCCCGATCTCTTTGCCACCCAGCTGCGGGCCCTTCTGCGGGCGGCTCTTTATGGCAAACTGGCCATCCTCTTTCCCATGATTGCATCCCGGGGCGAAATCGTGCGGGCAAAAGAGGCTCTGGCCGCAGCCGTCCGGTCGCTTGCGGCCGAGAAAATCCCCTATTCTGACGATGTGGAGCTGGGCATCATGATTGAAACCCCTGCCGCAGCCCTCATCAGCGACACTCTTGCCGAAGAGGTAGATTTTTTCAGCGTGGGCACCAACGATCTTTCTCAGTACACGATGGCCATTGACCGACAGAACGCCGAGGCCGACGCCTTTTTTGATCCTCATCACGAGGCACTTCTGAAGCTGATAGCATTGTCCGCAGAAAATGCCCATAAAAAAGGGATCTGGATCGGCATCTGCGGCGAGCTGGCCGCCGATCTCACCCTCGCCGACCGCTTTCTCGCCATGGAGATCGACGAGCTGTCGGTAGCGCCCGGCTGCATCCTCCCCCTGCGGCACCGACTGCTTTCCCTCCTTGAAGGAAAGAAAGAAGTCAACCTGCAATAAAAGCCTTCCCGCGGCAGAAGGCGGGGAAAAAATCAAAGAAACGGCGTCGCTTTCCGCGAGGATACGGCTTTTTTGGGCAAAGGAAAGGGAAATCCCTCCCCGAAAAGAGACAGCGGAAAAGACTGTCCATTATTCTCGGCCCGAAGGGTATCGTTCACGAAGATAGGCTCCGCTACGATACAAAGGGCTCACGCTGCAGAAAGACGGTCAAACCGATCGGCAAAAAGCAGCTTACCCGCCCTGTTTTTCTTTCCCAAATCCCTTCTTCAGAGGATATCCTCTAAAATCATCCGCTGAACAAAGAAGCCGTTCTTCTTATAAAAAGCGATGGCTCCCTCGTTGAAGGCCCAGACATTGAGGGTCAGGTTATAGCAGCCTTTTTCCGCGGCATAGCTCCGACAGGCGGCAAGCAGGGCACTGCCCACTCCCGTTTTCCGGGCAGATGCGTCCACATTGAGGTCATCGAGATAAAGGGTGGTATAATCCCCCTGCGCGGGATTTTTATTGGGAAGAAGCGCGCATATGGCATAGCCCAGAAGACGGCCGTCGGAATCGGCCGCCACAAAAATCGGCTTGTCCTCCCGACCGAAGTCGGCAGCAATCTCCTCCGGAGTAAACTTGGCATGTCCCTTGCCGAAGAGGTCGGGGCGGCCCTCGGCGTGCTGAGCGTGAATCGCCACCAGCAGCCGTCCGATGGCCTCCTCATCTCCTTTCTGGGCAAATCGTATTGCAAATTCCATAAATACCTCTTTTCCGGCGGGAAATTCCCCGCTCAAACCTCTTTATTGTGTTTATTGTAACAATCTTTTTTCTCTCTGTCAAGAGTGCTCATTCGGTATTGGTCCGAAAGAATAAATCATGGATCACCGCTTGAGGCGGGAAAGGAAGCGAGAAGCATGACAGGAAAATTTTCACAAAGCGCTCAGAACGCCCTGCAAAGCGCCTTAGAGGCCGCCCGGGAGCTGGGACATACCTATATCGGCAGCGAGCATTTGCTGCTCGGCCTCCTGGCCGAGCCCGACTCGGCCGCTTCCCGCCTTCTCGTCTCCCGGGGCGTGAGCCGGGAAGCGGTGCGAAGCCGGGTGGTGGAGCTGTCCGGAAAGGGGGAGAAGAGCTTTGTCACCGCGAAGGATCTGACTCCCCGGGCGAAAAGCCTGATCGAAAGCGCCTTCACTCTGGCGAGGGAACAGAACCGACCGTCCATCGGCACCGAACATCTCCTTTTGGCACTGGTCGGGGACGGGGACTCGGTAGCCGCCAAAATTTTAAGCGGGGAGGGTGCCTCTCCCGCCGAGCTGCGGGCCGAATGCAACGCCCTTGTCACCGGCAATTTTTCGGCGGCTTCGATCGACAAACGAAGCCGGGAAAAGCGCCGGAACGACAGTGAAGGCGGCGCCCTGAAGGCCTACGGCCGGGATCTTGTGGCCATCGCCCGGGAGGGAAAGTGCGATCCTCTGATCGGCCGGGAAAAGGAACTCGAACGCATCATGCAGATCCTCTCCCGCCGCAGCAAGAACAATCCCTGCCTGGTGGGCGAGCCCGGGGTGGGCAAGACTGCGGTGGTGGAGG
>CAZGQH010000172.1:0-4358 GCA_964527575.1 uncultured Lachnospiraceae bacterium | reverse complement strand
CAAGACGTCGAGGGCGGCGGTCAGGAGTGCCAACAGGATGGCATAGTCCACCCGAAGCAGAACAAAGGCCAGGTAGAGCTCGGCAAATGTGATGAGAAAGAGGAGAAAGTAGGCGCGCAGATAACGGTTCATAGAAAAGAAGAAGGCACGGCGCAGCTTTTCCAGCAGCTTTTTGCGGCCGGGAGGCACCAGTGAGGTGAGATAAGCCGTTATCCGGTCGTAGTCGAGGGTGAAGTAGAAGAGGGCGATCAGAAAGAGAAAGAGGGCGAAGAGAAGCGAAGGCAGTTTGGCAGCGAGCCGGGCGGCATAAGCTGCCGAGCGGGAGGAAATTTCGGTCATGGCGTTCTTCAGCCCTTCGCTGAGGAAGGAGGCGATACCCTCGGTATCGATGCCGTCTACCGGGAGTTTTTCCTGCAGACGGTCGATCATCGCAAAAAGTGAGTGGAGCATATTGTTCAGGTTTTCATAAAAGGAGAGAAAAAAGGTCTTTCCCTCGGAAAAAAGACGGACAATTCCCAGAGTCAGCAGGGCAGAGAGAATCCCCATGAAGAAAAAAAGCAGGAAGATCCGCAGGGAACGGTGCGAAAGGCGGGTCTTTTTTCCCAGCTTTCGTGTCAGGGGCGCCAGCAGCAGCGCCACAAAAAAAGCGGCGGTAAAGGGGAGAATCAGGTCAAATAGCAGACGGAAAAGGAGATAGAGCGCCAGAACAAGGAAAACCGCTGCCAGTGCATAGCGCAGAAAACGCGTAACTTTTTGATCGGTTTCGTTCATAAAGGTCTCCTTCCGTCCCATTTATGGGTAGTATATGAAGCGGGCGGAAGGGCTATTCTTCCTGCATTGGCAAATCGAAGAGCGGAGCCGCTTTTTGGCAGTATTCTGCAGGAAAAGGGGAGGATTCCTGCCGCAAGACTTGACAAAAAGCGAAAAGCAACCTATAATAAAAGGCATATGTCGAAACAGAAGGAGGGGTGGATCTTTATGAGAAAAAGAATCGCCGTCGTGGGCGGCGGAGCAGCTGGTATGATGGCCGCCGGCCGGGCGGCGGAGCTTGGCGCCGCGGTCACTCTCTTTGAGCGCAACCGCATGACCGGAAAAAAGCTGCTCATTACCGGCAAGGGGCGCTGCAATCTGACCAACGCCTGCGACCGGGAAACCTTCATCGCCAACGTGCCGCAAAATCCCCGCTTTCTCTATACCGCCATCAGCCGCTTCTCCCCTGCGGACACCATGGCCTTTTTTGAGGCCTGGGGTGTCCCTCTCAAGGTGGAGAGGGGCAACCGTGTGTTTCCCCAGTCGGACAGGAGCAGCGACGTGGCAGCGGCTCTCGGACGCTACCTTTCGGAGCATTACGTCCGCCTGGTAAACGCCCGGGTGACCGGTATTTCGCCTTTGGCGGAGGGCTTTTCGGTAGAGACCGGCGAGCGGCAGGCGACCTTTGACGCGGTGATTGTCGCAACCGGTGGGTGCTCCTATCCCCGCACCGGTTCTACCGGCGACGGCTATGATTTTGCCCGCTCCCTCGGACTGAAAGTGACCCCGCTTCGTCCCTCCCTGGTGCCTCTCGAGTGCAAAGAGGGACTATGCCGGGAGCTGCAGGGCCTTTCGCTGCGCAACGTGGCGGTGCGGGCTTATGACGGGGACAAGCTGGTTTTTGAAGACTTCGGCGAACTGCTCTTCACGCATTTCGGCCTCACCGGCCCTACGATCCTCTCGATGTCCGCTCATCTGCCTGAAGTGGGGAAGAAGCCCTATCGGGTGTCCATCGATTTGAAGCCCGCTCTCGACGAGGCTGCCCTCGACAGGCGCCTTCTGTCGGACTTCTCGAAGTACAGCAACCGCAATTTCTCCAATGGGTTGGACGACCTTCTGCCCCAGAAGCTGATCGCGCCTTTTGTGCGTCTGTCGGGGATCTCTCCTTTTCGGAAGATGAACGAGATCACCAAAACCGAGCGAAGGTCGCTGGTTTCGCTTCTCAAGAATTTTTCTGTGACCGTTCTGCGTGCCCGCCCCATCGACGAGGCTATCGTGACCTCGGGCGGCGTGTCGGTGAAGGAGATCGACCCGAAGACCATGGCTGCCAAGAAAGTAAAGGGGCTCTATTTTGCCGGTGAGCTTCTCGATGTGGACGCCTATACCGGCGGCTTCAATCTGCAGATCGCCTTTTCCACCGCCCGCCTGGCGGCGGAGGGAGCGGTGGCTTACCTTGCCGGCGATCCTTCCGGTGAATGAGAGGCCGGTCAGGCGGCCATACTTTATCACATACTTTGTTTAAATGAAATCTCTTGAAAAGAGGAATTTGCTTATGTTTCAGATCGCAATCGACGGCCCTTCGGGGGCAGGGAAGAGCACACTGGCCCGGATTCTTTCGGAAAAGCTGGGTTTTGTTTATGTCGACACCGGCGCTCTCTACCGTTCTATCGGACTTTATGTGCGGGAAAATGGCATTGATCCGAAGAAAAGCGGGGATGTGATCGCCGCACTGCCCGCTATTTCGTTGGCGCTCACCTACCGGGACGGAAAGCAACATGTGCTTCTGAACGGAGAGGATGTAGGGGATGCGATCCGGCAGCCGGAGATCTCCATGTATGCCTCCACCGTCTCGGCCATTCCGGAGGTTCGTGCCTTTCTGCTCGATACCCAGCGGGATATTGCCGCAGCCAACAACGTCATCATGGACGGGCGGGATATCGGCACCGTGATTCTGCCGCATGCCGATGTGAAGATCTTTCTCGTCTCTTCCTTTGAAAAGCGGGCGGAGCGCCGCTGCCGGGAGCTTGCTGAGAAAGGCATGCCCACTCCTTACCAGGAGGTGCTGGCCGATATGATTGCCCGGGACAAGAAGGATGCCACCCGGGAGGTGGCGCCTGCGGTGGCAGCTCCCGATGCGATCACTCTCGATAACTCCGATCTGGAGCTGGACGGTCTTGTGGAGGCGGCGCTCGCTATCATAACTCCCCGGATGGAGAAGGCTGGACTCACGGAGGCCGGTCTTGCGGAGGATCGATCGGTCGGTGCGGGAGCTTCCGATCGATGAAGATCACCGTTGCCTCTCTGGCCGGTTTTTGCTTCGGCGTCAGCCGGGCGGTGGATTTCGTGGAAAAGCTGTTGGCCAAGCAAAAATCGAATGAGCGCGTCTTCACCCTCGGCAACCTGATCCACAACCGGCAGGTGGTGGAGTCCTTTACCGCCCGCGGGGTGCGGGTGGTGAGCGAAGAGGAGATCGAAGCCCTCGCCGCCTCGGCCACGGCCGCCTCCCCGGTCCATCTGGTGGGGCGGGCCCACGGCACCGAAAAGAGGCTCTATAAGAGACTAAACGAGGCAGCAAGAGCCAATCCTCACTTCTTCTTTCACGATCTCACCTGCCCCTTTGTCTCGAAAATTCACCGGATCGCCGGGGAAGAGACCGACCGCGATAGCATTCTTGTGGTTTTCGGTGATCCCGACCACCCCGAGGTCAAGGGAATTGTCAGTTATGCTGCCGGGGAGTCAATCGTGCTTTCCTCTCTCGCTGACTGCGAAGAATACTTCTCTTCTGGGGGCAATGTCTCTCAAAAAAAGCTGATTGTTGTGGCACAAACCACCCAAAAGCTGGATGAGTGGAAAAAAGTTGAATTATTTTTTAAAAAGGTCTGTACAAATGCAAAAATTTTTGATACAATATGCAGTGTGACTGAAAATAGGCAGGCCGAAGCATCGGCACTGGCCGATTCGGTAGACCTGATGATTGTAGTGGGGGGGCGTCACAGCGCCAACACGAAAAGCCTTTACGACACCGTGAAGAAAAAATTGTCTGCGGTCTATCTGATCGAGGGAGCGGAAGAGCTTCGCGATCTGAAGCTTGCCGGTCATACTGTGATAGGAATAACCGCAGGTGCATCGACACCGAGGTATATAATTGAGGAGGTAAAACAGAACATGAGCGAAATGAATGTGAAGGAAGAAAACTTTGCAGAATTGCTTGAAGGCTCTCTTAAAACTTTAAATACAGGGGATATTGTCACGGGTGTTATCACATCGATCAGCGCAACCGAGATCCATGTGGACCTTTCGACCAAGGGTACTGGTATCCTGCCCGCTGAAGAGATGCCGATCAATCCGGAGACCGGCAAGCCGGCCTTCCAGGTGGGCGATGAGATCGAAGCCTTTGTGGTCCGCGTCAGTGACCTTGAGGGTGTGGTCGGTCTTTCCCGCAAGAAGATCGAGAGAATGTCCGAGTGGAAGAAGATCGTGGAAGCCTCGAAAGAGGGCACGGTCCTCGAGGGCAAGGTGACCGAGGTCATCAAAGGCGGCGTGGTCATCACCAGCGGTGTGTCCCGCATCTTTATCCCGGCATCCCAGACCGGCATTCCCAAGGACGG
>CAZGQH010000171.1:0-4364 GCA_964527575.1 uncultured Lachnospiraceae bacterium | reverse complement strand
GGCTCCTCCAAGAAGCACACCCTTTCCTCGCTGGAGACCTGCGGTGCCGAGGTGCAGAAGGGCAACGCCCCCGAGGAGCGCAAGCTGCAGCGCCTCTTCCGCAATCCCGAGGCCTGTCGGATGATCAAGCGCTGCAACGACTTCGGCGCCGGCGGCGTTTCGGTGGCGGTGGGCGAGCTTGCAGACGGTCTGGACATCGACCTGAATGCCGTGCCCAAGAAGTATGAGGGGCTGGACGGCACCGAGCTTGCTATCAGCGAATCCCAGGAGAGAATGGCTGTGGTGGTGGAGAAGGAGAATGTGGAGCGCTTTTTGGCGCTGGCGCTCTCCGAGAACTTAGAGGCCACCGTGGTGGCAAGAGTCACCGAGGAGCCTCGCCTGAGAATGCACTGGAACGGCAAGACGATCGTCGACCTCTCCCGGGAATTTCTCTCCTCCAACGGGGCAGAGAAGCATATCACCATTGCGCCCACCCCGGCAAAATCCTATGAAAAAAAGACTCCCGCCGATTTCACCGAGGGCTACAGGGCGCTGGTCTCCGACCTCAATGTCTGCTCCCGCCGCGGTCTTTCCGAACGCTTTGACTCGACCATCGGCGCGGGCACGGTGCTGATGCCCTTCGGCGGCAAGTACCAGCTCACCCCCATTCAGGCCATGGTTCACAAGATTTCGGTGGAAAAGAAGCATACCGACGCCTGCTCCTATATGGCCTGGGGCTACAATCCCTATATCACCGAGAAGAGTCCCTATCACGGCGCCTATCTCGCCGTGGTGGAGAGCGTCTCCAAGCTGATCGCCGCCGGCGCTTCCTTTGAGGATGTCTACCTCACCTTCCAGGAGTATTTCGAAAAGCCGGGCAAGGACGCTTCCCGCTGGGGCAAGCCCATGGCGGCGCTCCTCGGCGCCTTCCGTGCCCAGCTCGATCTCGGTATCGCGGCCATCGGCGGCAAAGACTCGATGAGCGGCTCCTTTGAAGATCTCGATGTTCCGCCCACGCTGGTCTCCTTTGCCGTGACCACCGGCAAGACCGATGAGGTAATTACCGGCGAGTTCAAGAAGCCCGGACACAAGGTGATCTGGCTCTCTCCCGAATACGACGAAAACGGTCTTCCCAAGCCAGCGTCTTTGACTGCATTGTATAACAAGGTAACCGGTCTGATGCGTTCCGGCAAGGTTTTTGCCGCCTATACGCCCACTTACGGCGGTCTGGCGGAGGCGATCTATAAAATGGCCATCGGCAACGGCTTCGGCTTTGCTTTTGATCAGAATCTTTCCCTAAAAGAGCTCTTCGGCTACGCCTACGGCAGCTTCCTTTTGGAGGTGTCGGAGGATGTGGAGGGACGCTCCGTCGGCCGCATTACCGAAGAGAATACACTGACCTTTGGCGGCGAGTCTCTCTCTCTGCAGGTGCTCTCTTCGCTCTACGAGGAGAAGTTGGAGGGGGTTTACCCCTGCCTTGAAAATAAAGGCGGCAAGAAGCTCGAAACCTTCTCCTATGAGGGCGGGGAAAAGCGCTCGGCTTCTCTGAAAGTCGCCCGTCCCCGGGTGCTGATCCCGGTCTTCCCCGGCACCAACTGCGAATTCGACTCCGCCAAGGTGATGGAGGACGCAGGAGCCGAGGCCAAGATCTTCGTGATCAACAACCTCTCCGCCGAGGGAATTGCCCGGAGCGTGGAGGACTTTGCCAAAGAGCTTTCTTCCTCGCAGATGGTCTTTGTGCCCGGCGGCTTCTCGGGCGGCGATGAACCCGACGGCTCGGGTAAGTTCATCATGGCCTTCTTCCGCAACGCGGCGGTGAAGGAAGAGGTGAATCGGCTGCTCTCCGACCGGGACGGTCTGATGTGCGGCATCTGCAACGGCTTTCAGGCACTGGTGAAGCTCGGCCTCGTACCCTTCGGCAAGATTGTCGACACCGACGCCACCTGTCCCACGCTGACCTTCAACACCATTGCCCGTCACCAATCGAAGCTTGTCCGGATCCGCATCGCGTCCAACAAGTCCCCCTGGCTGGCGGCAACCAAGGTGGGCGAGGTCTATACCGTGCCGATCTCCCATGGAGAAGGGCGCTTCCTCGCCTCGGAGGAGAGCGTGCGCGCGCTGGCGGCAAACGGACAGATCGCGACCCAGTATGTGGATTTCGAGGGGAACGCTACCTCCGATATCCGCTTCAACCCCAACAACTCGACCTACGCCATCGAGGGCATAACTTCGCCCGACGGCCGTGTCTTCGGTAAGATGGGACACAGTGAACGGATCGGCAAGGGTCTTTACCAGAATGTAGACGGCCTCTTCGACATGAAGATGTTCGAATCCGCCGTGAAGTATTTTAAGGAGGGCAACTGACATGGCATACCTTTCCGATATTGAGATCGCACAGGCAACCAAAATGAAGCCGATCACCGAGATCGCCGCGGAGGCGGGGGTGGAGGAACGCTACATGGAGCAGTACGGCCGCTACAAGGCCAAGGTGGATTACGCGCTTCTGAACGAATCGCCCCGTCCCGACGGCAAGCTGATTCTCGTCACCGCCATCACGCCTACCCCGGCAGGGGAGGGAAAGACCACCACCACCATCGGCCTTGCCGACGGTCTTCGCCGGATCGGCAAAAAGGTGATGGTCGCCCTGCGTGAGCCCTCCCTTGGCCCGGTCTTCGGCATCAAAGGGGGCGCTGCCGGCGGCGGTTATGCGCAGGTGGTTCCTATGGAGGACATCAACCTTCATTTTACCGGCGACTTCCACGCCATCGGCGCGGCCAACAACCTGCTGGCCGCCATGCTCGACAACCATATCTATCAGGGCAACCGGCTGAACATTGATCCCCGGCGGATCACCTGGAAGCGCTGTGTGGATATGAACGACCGGCAGCTCCGCTTTGTCACCGACGGTCTCGGCGGCCGGGTGAACGGCGTTCCCCGGGAGGACGGTTTTGATATTACCGTCGCCTCGGAGATCATGGCGGTCTTCTGTCTGGCAAACTCGATCACCGATCTGAAGGAGCGTCTTGCCCGGATCGTGGTGGCCTATACCTACGACGAGAAGCCGGTCACGGCCGGCGAGCTGGGCGCTGTGGGTGCTATGGCGGCCCTTCTGAAGGACGCCCTGAAGCCCAATCTGGTTCAGACCTTAGAGGGCACCCCTGCCTTTGTTCACGGCGGACCCTTTGCCAACATCGCCCACGGCTGCAACTCGGTCATCGCCACGAAGATGGCCATGCGGCTGGGTGACTATGCTGTTACCGAGGCAGGCTTCGGCGCCGATCTGGGTGCCGAGAAATTCCTCGACATCAAGTGCCGCTACGCGGGGCTTCGCCCCAGCGCCGTGGTGATGGTGGCCACCGTTCGTGCCCTGAAAATGCACGGTGGCCTTCCCAAGACCGAGCTTTCGGAAGAAAACCTCACCGCACTGGAGGCCGGCCTTCCCAACCTGCTGCGCCATGTGTCGAACATCAAGAATGTTTACAAACTTCCCTGTGTGGTGGCGGTCAACCGTTTCCCCACCGATACCGACAGAGAAATCGAGCTGGTCATCGAGAAGTGCCGGGAGCTTGGCGTGAATGTGGTGCTCTCCACCGTCTGGGCGGAGGGCGGCAAGGGCGGTATGGCTCTTGCGGAAGAGGTTGTGCGGCTCTGCGAGTGCGAAAACGACTTCTCCTTCAGCTATGATCTGGATGCTTCCATCGAGGACAAGATCCGCGCCATCGTGAAGAAGGTCTACGGAGGGGAGAATGTGGTCTTTGCTCCCGCTGCGAAAAAGGAGATCGACAAGCTCACTGCCCTCGGCTTCGACAAGCTGCCGGTCTGTATGGCCAAGACCCAGTACAGCTTTTCGGACGATGCGACCAAGCTGGGTGCGCCCACCGGCTTTACGGTGACGGTGCGGATGATCAAGGTGTCGGCCGGCGCCGGCTTCTTGGTGGCGCTTACCGGTGACATCATGACCATGCCCGGTCTTCCCAAGGTTCCCGCCGCCGAGAAGATCGATGTGGACGAGAACGGAAAGATCTCCGGCCTTTTCTGAGAAACCGTCTTTCGTACAGGAAACTGTCGTACGGGAAGCTATGGGTTTCCAAGAATGAGGCTTTCCCGAACGGGAACAGGCAGGATATAAAAATTGAAAGAGGCGGCACGGACTTTTAAGTCCGCGCCGCCTCTTTTTGGCGTTTGTAATTATGATGAAAGAGCGCCTTCGGCAGATAACATCTGCCTTTTCAGTCTTCGCAAGAGTTTTGACGAATGGATTCAGTCAGCAAATCAGCCCTGCTTGGTCCACTCGGTTTTTCTTGTGGATTCCACTACGCCGCCGCAGGTATAGGTGCCTTGCTCCCGCTGATTCCAATTAACACCTTCATTAATCTTGATGTAGG
>CAZGQH010000170.1:0-4382 GCA_964527575.1 uncultured Lachnospiraceae bacterium | reverse complement strand
CTCTTTCGAGGCCGGACTGTCCAGATTTCCGGTCGGCTCATCGGCCAACAGCACCGGACTGTCCTTGGCCAGCGCCCGGGCAATCACCATCCGCTGCTTCTGACCGCCGGAAAGCTGACTTCCCTTGTGACGGATATGTCCCTGCAGACCCACCCGTCCGATCAGCTCAAGCGCCCTGCGGCGGCGCTCCTTGTGGTCGTCGATGTGCATCAGGGCAAGCTCGACGTTTTCAAGCACCGTAAAGCTCTCCACGATGTTATAGTCCTGGAAAATAAAGGAGATGTATTTCTTGCGGTACTCCTCCCAGTCCTTCTGCAAATAATGGGAGGTCGCTTCGCCTTCGATATACAGCTCGCCCTCCTCATAGGTATCCATGCCGCTGATGACATTCAGAAGAGTGGACTTACCCGAACCGGATTTACCCGTGATCGCCACAAACTCGCCCCGGTCAAAGGATAAATTTACCCCGCGTATGCCCACCGACACATTGCCTTCGGAGACGTAGATCTTCCCAACACTCCTAAGCTCGATCAATGCCATGTGCTCTTCACTCCTTTCCTCTTACAAAAATTAAAATTATACGATTAAAAGAACAAAAATCCGGCTTTTATCCGGTAAATAGAGAATAAAAGTCGGAATTAAGTGCAAATCGCTTTACGGATTCGCATTATTATAACACGTTTTTCCTGTTATTGCAAGAACAGATGAGCAAAATACTTTTGTAATCATTTGTAAAATTACATCCTGTTTTTCAGATGAAGCCGCGCGCCTGCAGAAAGACGCGCAAAACGCTTTCTCTTTCGGGGAATTTATCTTTCGGAGATAAAGAAGATTTCGCTTCATAATTGACAAAAAAGGAGAGCTATGCTATACTGAGTTTATTGAAATTCCGAACGAAAATGAAAACGAAAGGAAGAATATACATGAAATACATCACCGTCACCAAAGAGAATTTTGAAAAGGAGGTAATCGCCTCCGAAAAGCCGGTGCTTCTCGACTTCTGGGCTTCCTGGTGCGGCCCCTGCCGCATGATCGCCCCGACGATCGAAAAACTGGCCGAGGAAAACGACGATATCAAGGTAGGCAAGGTCAACGTGGACGAAGAACGGGAGCTGGCTGCCTCCTTCGGGATCGAAGTCATTCCCACCCTGATCGCCCTGAAGGAAGGCAAGGTGATCAACAAAGCCAGCGGCGTTCTTCCGGAAGAAGCTCTTCTCGCCCTCTTTGCGTGAGCGTCATGAGAAAGCTGCTCTTTCACGCTTTCGCCTTTCTCACTCTGCTCACGCTTCCGGTTCTCCTCACCGCATGCTCCTCATCGGCAGAAAGCACCCCGCCGATCGGTCAAACCACTTCCGCCGCCTCACAGGACACATCGGCTTCGCCGGATACCCCGACCATGCCGGACACCTCCGAATCTGACGCTCCCCCTGCCTCGGCAGAGCCCCAAAAGATCGGCCCGGAAAAGGCCAAGGAGATGCTCGACGCCGGAGGCGTCATTCTTGTCGATGTGCGCCGCGCCGATGAGTACGAAGCGGAGCATATCCCCGGCGCCTTGCTTCTGCCCAACGAAACCATTCTCGAAGAAGCGGAAGAAAAATTACCCGACAAAGAAGCGGTCATTCTGATTTATTGCCGCTCGGGCAACCGCAGCGCTCAGGCGGCGGAAAAGCTCGCCCGCCTTGGCTACCGGCATGTCTATGACTTCGGCGGCATCCTCGACTGGCCCTATGACACCGTCACCTCCTGACGATTTCAATCTATCACACACAAAATCCCGCCCTGCCGGCAAAACCGGCAGGGCGGGATTTTGCTATATTATTTTGCGATCATACAGAAACGATTTATTCTGCGCCCTCTCCGTAGAAGGTGATGTCCGAAAGGGTGAAGGGCCCCTCCCCTTCGAAGACCAGCTGATAGTGCCGATAAGCAGTACCTTGTTCCACATCAAAGTTGAATTCAGTCCAGTTGCTTTCCATAAAATCGACGTCTTTCACCGTCGAAAGCGACACCCATTCGATCTCGCCCTCCTCGTTTTCAACGCCGCCATAGAGCGTCCAGCCGGTAAGGGCCGCGCCGGGATAGGCCGACTGCATTGCGGCAGTCACAAAGGAATAGGAGGTAAGACGCACCTTTTCCTCAAAGGAGACCACAATCGGATCGCGGGAAGCACCAAAGAAGCGCGTGTCGGGATTGTTGTCAAAGAGACTGTCGAGTGAGGTATCCCCGTCGGCAGAGACAGTGAAACCATCCAAAGGATCACGCTCCTCCCGGTCGGGATCCTCGGTAAGGGGGGGGAGAACATATCGGAAACGACACCCTCCCAAATCCACTGTATAGAGCAACTCCCCTGCGGTACCATAGATTTCAAGAGAAGCTATATAGGTAACCAGCACATTAAATGGCGGAGCAAATCCGCTGACATCAAGAGCCACATAACAGCCGTCCGCAAAGGCATTGACCTCGGAGTTAGTTATGGTGAAGGTCTCTCCCGACACCGTAAATTTCCAGACATAGTCCTCGGACAAAGCCGCACCCTCGGAGGACAGCGTCACCAGATTGCGCCAGAAGACACTGCCCGGCTTAAAGGCAAGCACGGCGGCAAAGCACCGATCGTTCATGGGCAGTGTGTTGTCGATTCCCCAAAGCGAACCGGTGACGGGATTGCGCCAAAGCTCGTCGGTCAGATCGTCCGCCTCATTCGATTCGATCGTAACTGTTATGTCGTCAAAGGCATCGGAGGCCACCGCGCCCTTCCAGCGCTCGGCAGTACCCTGGAAAACCACCGACAGGAGCCGTCGGCAGCCGGCAAAGGCGCCGCTTCCCACAAAGGAGAGCCTATTCCCCAGCGTCAGCGTCTCAATTTTACTGCAGTTGCGGAAGGCGTTTTCCCCGATATAAGTAAGCGTCAGGGGAGTAGAGGACAGCACCAGCTGGGAGCATCCGGAAAAGGCAGCGTCACCCACACGTGTCACGCCTTCCTGCCAGACAAGCGTCTTCAGAACGTAGCAGCCTTCAAAAGCACCGTCGGGAATCTCGGTCAAACCGGCGGAAATCACCGCGCTCTCGATTCCCTCACAGCCCTTAAATACCTCCTTGCCCAGCGAAACCACAGTAGACGGCAGATGCACCTCGGTCAGGTTCCAGCAGTTCCGGAAGGCGCCCTCTCCGATGCTGAGAAGACCTTCGGCCAAGGGCGCCTCGGACAGCCGATCGCAGTCGTCAAAAGCAAAGTCGCCGATGGCAAGAAGCGTTCCCTCCACCTTCAGGCTACTAAGAATCCGGCAGCCGCGGAAGGTATCCTTTTCGATCACTTTTATTCCCGCAGGAAGCGTGATCGAGGTCAAAGAAGTACAGTTTTCAAAAGCACCCTCCCCCAGCTCGGAGAGATTTTTCGGAAGCTCCACACTCGCAAGCCTGCATCCGGAAAAAGCCCGTGCGCCGATCTTCACGATCGTTCCGTTATCCCGGCTGAGAAGACCCACCGAGGAAAGCGCGGAACAGCCCGCGAAGAGTTCATCCTCGATCACCGACAGGGACGCGGGCAGAATGACCGCCTGCAGCGATGTGCAGCCCGCAAAGGCGCCCTTCCCGATCGCGGATACCTTGCCCAGCCACAGGTCTTTCAGCGCCGTGCAGTCACGGAAAGCATCCTCTCCCAGCCTGACGATTCGATCGGGCAGTAACATCTCGGAAAGAGAGGTACAGCCGGTAAAAGCGCCGTCACCAATCACGGTCACCCCGCCGAACTCCACATCGGTAAGATAGATGCAATCGGCAAAGATACGAGCAGGAAGAATTGTCATATCCTCCGGCAGATGGGCCGAAGCAAAAGCGGTTCCCCGGAACGCACCGGCACCGATGCTGACAAAGCCATCCAGATTCATCGGCCGGTTGTTCTCACTGTTTTCAATGGGATTGAATTTTTTCATAGAGGAGCAGCCGGCAAAGGCATCCTCTCCCAGCACCGTCACGGTCTTGGGCAGTACAATATGCTGCAGCGTAACCGCGCCGGCAAAAGCACCATCACCGATGGCTACCACCGGCAGACCGCCGATATAGGAAGGCAGCACGCAAAGGCTCCGGGCCCCCCGGTAGCCGGTGATCACCGCGCCATCCTTATTCAGGGCAAAATCGAACTCGGACGTCCGTGCTTCCTCTTTCCACCAGGCATAAAGCCGCACCTTTCCGTCCTTGTCCACGCGAGCAACAGTCTCGGTCAGACCGGCATCGTAGTACCATCCGCCAAAGGTATAGCCGGAACGAGTGGGAACCGCGCCTCCTATTTCCGTAAAGAGCAGCGTTTCGCTGGGAATCTCTTCCCCTCCGTTGGTAATATACAGAACGGTGTAACGGTTCTCCAGCCATCGCGCCACGCAGGTTAT
>CAZGQH010000169.1:0-4384 GCA_964527575.1 uncultured Lachnospiraceae bacterium | reverse complement strand
AGAATATCGTCATGGGAAAGCCCGACGCCACCGACGAGGAGGAGACCGCCGCCGCCAAAGCCTCCCATGCCCACAGCTTCATCAAGCGGCTGAAGGAGGGCTATAATACCGTCATCGGAGAGGGAGGCGGCAGCCTCTCTCAGGGGCAGAAGCAGCTGCTCTGCATCACCCGCGTGATGCTCTGCCTGCCGCCCATGCTGATTTTAGACGAGGCGACCTCCTCCATCGACACCCGCACCGAGATCCGGATTCAGAAGGCCTTTTCCGAGATGATGCAGGGGCGCACCTCCTTTATCGTGGCGCACCGTCTCTCCACCATCCAGAACGCCGATGTGATCCTCGTGATGCGGGATGGCAAAATCGTGGAGCAGGGAAGCCATGCGGAACTTCTCAAGAAGGGCGGCTTCTATGCCGAGCTCTATAACAGCCAGTTTGCCCATTGATAAAGAATTCTTGTCAAGTGTCTTTCTTCCGGCTTCCGGAAGAAAGACACTTGTTTTTTGTCAGGACTTCGGGAAAAAGGCTTGCCTTGCCCTTTAGAACATGCTATAATAGTAAAAATAACAGTCCGAATGCGGTGATTATTTTTTCGTTTTTTTCTCTTGGAGAAAAATTTTATCGAAGCAAGGAGCGGTCTGCCTTTATGAAAACCACTGAGCTGATTCCCTATATCGAAGCGGGAAATCTTGACGATATTTTGACGGAGCTTTACGGAAAAGAGAAGCTTTTCCTCGCGAAAGAGCGCTATCTTTCCGCCCTTTCGGAGTTTTTAACCCTTTATGGCGACCGGGAGGGGACACGGATCTTCTCGGTTCCCGGCCGAAGCGAGATATCGGGCAACCATACCGACCACAACAACGGCCGGGTGCTGGCCGCCTCCATCGACCTCGACATTATCGCCGTGGCTGCTGCCGCCGACGACGGGGTCATCCGGCTGAAGAGCCGAGGCTTTGAGGCCGACGAGGTGGCAATCGACGGGCGGGAGGCCGTGAAGGCCGCGCGCTATTCCAGCCGCTCCCTCATCGCCGGAGTTGCGGACGGCTTTCTCCGGGCAGGCTATCGGGTGGGAGGCTTTGTGGCCTATACCGCCAACGATGTTTTCAAGGGCTCCGGCCTCTCCTCCTCCGCCGCCTTTGAGGTGATGGTGGGGAACATTCTGCGCACTCTTTACGAAAACGATATTTCGGATATCGAGATTGCGAAAATTGCCCAGTACGCCGAAAACGAGTTCTTCGGCAAGCCCTGCGGCCTGATGGATCAGACCGCCTGCGCCGTGGGGGGCTTTATCGCCATCGATTTTGCAGACCCGAAGAATCCGGTGGTGGAGAAGCTCTCCTTTGATCTGTCGGCAGCGGGCTATTCGCTGTGTATCGTCAACACCGGTGGCAACCACGCCGACTTGAACGAGGACTACGCCTCGGTGCCCGCCGAGATGAAGGCGGTGGCCGCCGCGCTGGGTGTGTCGGTGCTGCGGGAGACCGACAAGGCGTCGCTTCTCGCCGCCCTGCCGGCGCTGCGGGAGAGCTGCGGCGACCGGGCGATCCTCCGCGCCCTTCACTATTTTAACGAAAATCCCCGGGTGGAGCGCCAGACGAAGGCGCTGGCCGAGGGCGATCTTGCCGCCTTTCTCTCGCTGGTGAACGGATCGGGCGCTTCCTCCTTCCGCTATTTGCAGAATGTCTATACCACCAAGAATGTGGTCGAGCAGGGGGTGTCCTTAGCCCTCTGTCTTGCGGAGGATTATCTTGCCGGTCTTTCCCGTCCCGCCGCCTGCCGGGTTCACGGCGGAGGCTTTGCGGGCACAATGCAGGCCTTTGTCCCCACCGAGGAAGCCGAGGGCTTCCGGGCGGCCATGGACGCCGTCTTCGGCGAAGGTGCCTGCCATATTCTGAAAATCCGTCTCAAAGGAGCGATTGTCCTTGTCTGATCCGAAAAAAGTCACACCCGAGGGAAAGCGTCGGTTGCTCTGGCTGATTCTTTCCGCTATTGTCTTCGTGACCCTCTATATTGTCCTCCGAAGGGAAGAACTGTATGGGGTGATCGACTGCTTTTATATCCTTCTCGCCCTTCTTTTTGTCCTCTTTTTCTATCTGAGCGCGGCCATGGCCAAGCGCCTGCCCGAAAAAGAGGAGCTCAATCCCCGCTGGGACGATGCGAAGAAGGAAAAATTTTTGGCGCGCCTGAAAAAGAACCGGGCGATCTCGTTAAAGCTCATTCCGATTCTCGTTCCGCTGATGGGGATCGTGGCCTTCGATCTGATTTTCCGGATCCTTTTGGGGAAATAACCATGGATAAAACGGTCAAGATATACACCCTTTGCTCGGGTTCCTCGGGCAACTGTACCTATGTAAAGTGCGGGGACACCGAGCTTCTCATCGACGCCGGCGTCTCCCGCCGGGCCATCGGCAAGGCGCTCTCTCTGCTTGGCACCTCCCTCGACCGCATTGCGGCGGTCTTTGTGACCCACGAGCATGGCGATCATGTAAAAGGCATCCCCATGCTGGCCAAATACCACCGGATTCCGATCTATGTCTCCCGCCGCTCGGCCGGGGCGCTGGGCGAAGTCGACCCCTCGCTTCTTCTCTTTCTGGAGCATCCCGGCCGGGTGGAGCTGGGGGAGGTAGTGGTGGAATCCTTTCCCACCCCACACGACAGCCTTTCGAGCTGCGGTTACACCGTCACCTACGGCGGCCGCCGTTACGGCTACGCCACCGATATGGGCTGCGCCATGAAGAATGTGGCCGACAGCCTTGCGGGCTGTGAGGCGGTGATCTTAGAGGCCAACTACGACCGGGAGATGCTGCGCTACGGTCCCTATCCCTCCTTTCTCAAGCAGCGCATCGCCGCTTCTACCGGGCATCTCGACAACGACACCTCGGCGGCCTTCTGTTCCTTTTTAGGAAAGACCGGCACCCGGCGGGTGCTGCTCGCCCATCTCTCCGCCGAGAACAATACCCCCGAAAAGGCGGCTTCTGCCGTGCGGGAAAAGCTTCTTGCCGACCGGGTCGATCTCTCCTTCGCCGTGGCCCGCCGCAGCGAGCCCACCGAGCTTTTGGTTTGGGAGGGTGAGGAATGCTGAGTGTGACGGTAATCGCGGTGGGAAACCTCAAGGAATCCTACCTGCGGGAGGCGGTGAAGGAGTACGAAAAGCGGCTCTCGGCCTACTGCCGTTTTCAGATACTCGAACTCAAGGACGGCGCACCCATCCTGCCTCACCTGCCCGAGCGCGCCTATCGGGTGGCGCTCTGTGTGGAGGGAAAGATGCTCTCCTCCGAAGAGCTGGCCACCCTTCTCGAAAAGAAAGCCGCGGGCGGCTTTTCCGAGATCGTCTTTGTTATCGGAGCCTTTGACGGGCTGCCCGAAGAGGTGAAGGCTGCCTGTCAGCTTCGCCTCTCCTTCTCCCGCATGACCTTCCCCCATCAGCTGATGCGGGTGATCTTGGTCGAACAGCTCTACCGGGCATTCAACATCCTGTCGGGGGGAAAGTACCATAAATAAAAACGAGGTGCGTATCATGGAAGAGAAACTTCTGGCCGCCGTTCGGGAAAAGGCGGCGGCGCTGGTGAAGATCTGTCTTGCGAAGGGGCTTACCCTCGCCACGGCGGAATCCTGCACCGGCGGGCTTATCGGGGCGATCCTTACCGAGCTTCCCGGGGTGTCGGAGGTCTATCGCGGGGGCGTTGTCTCCTATGCCAACGAGGTGAAGGAGGCGCTTCTCGGAGTAAATAAAGCCGATCTCGACCGGGTTGGCGCGGTCTCCCCCGAGGTGGGAAGTGCCATGGCCGAAGAGGTGCTGGCAAGATGCGGCGCTATCCTTGCGGCCTCGGTCACCGGCATTGCCGGCCCCGGCGGTGGCAGCGAGGAAAAACCGGTGGGTCTTGTTTATGTGACGGTCACCGATGGGCATACTACCAGGGTGACGAAGAATCTTTTTGAAGGCAGCCGACAGGAAGTTCGCCTTCAGAGCGCGGAAAAGGCCCTTTCGCTGCTTTATGAGGCGGCTTCTGCTTTGTCCCCTTCCTGACCGAAGAGGGTTTTGGGAACAAACAGCATTTCACATCGCCGCGTTTTTGCGGGACTGCGTTTCGTTTTTTAACGAAGAAAGAGAGTAGTGTATGAAGATTTCGGTGATCGGCTGCGGGCGCTGGGGCGCCTTTATCGCCTGGTATCTCGATAAGATCGGCCATGAGCTGACGGTATACGGGCCAAAAGGCACCCGGGAGATTGAGGAGTTCCTCGCTACCCGGACAAACGGCGTCGTCACCTTCCGGCCGGAGGTGACGCTTACTACCAACCTCTCCGAGGCGGTGGCGGGCGAGGTGATTGTCATTTCGATCCCCTCCCAGAACCTCCGCTCGCTGATGGAGGAGATGAAGCCCCTTGC
>CAZGQH010000168.1:0-4389 GCA_964527575.1 uncultured Lachnospiraceae bacterium | reverse complement strand
GGACGACGAGAGAAAGCGCTATTATCACTTCCAGAAAACCGTCCTCGGCGGCGACGATGAGCTGGTGATCTATGAAGTGGTCGGAGACGCCAAGGACTTTCAGAACTGGAAACCGGTCGATCGGATCAATGTGGGCGATCTGTATAAATAATGCCGACGGCGGCTTGAAGATCGATGCGGCAATCATAACACTTGCAGGGCAAGTGAATGTGTAGGAACAAACAGGGATCTTCCTTGGCTTGGCAGAAGAAAGGCTATCTTGCTTGAAAAGATAGCTTGCGCGCCAAGTCAGGGAAGATTTCGGCGTTCCGGCAGTAAGGAACAGGCTTATGGATACAATCATTTATTATATCTGCATCCCCCTGGGCTACTTGATGAAATGGTGCTGGATGCTCGTGGAAAATTACGGGGCGGCAATTCTGCTCTTTACCTTGGCGACGAAGCTGATTCTCATGCCGGTGTCGGTCTGGATTCAGAAGAATTCGATTGTCATGGTAAAGATCCAGCCCGAAATCAACTTCCTGAAGGCCCGCTATTACGGCGATAAGGATACCATTGCCGAGGAGCAGGCGAAGCTTTTCAAGCGGGAAAAGTACCACCCCATGCTCTCGCTGATTCCGCTGGCAATTCAGATTGTCCTTCTGATGGCGGTTATCTACATCATCTATCATCCTTTGAGCTATCTCTTCGGTGCCTCCGAGGGACTGGTGAAGGCGCTTGCGGCGGCAATCGGCGCCGACCCGGCGGAGTCCTCCTATCAGATTCTCATTGTGGACGCCATTCAAAGCGGCCGCATCACGGCAGAAACCGCGCTTGCCGGGGTTTCTGCCGGGGAGCTTTCTTCACTGATAGCGGCGGTGTCGGGCTTTGACATGAATTTTCTCGGCATGGGTCTTTCGGTGATTCCGGCGAAAACCATGGGCCTTTATGTGCTTGTTCCGCTGGCGGCAGCACTCTCCTCCATGGTTCTCAGTGTGACCCAGAACCTCTCCAATGTGCTTCAGCACGAGCAGAGCAAGCTGAATCAGTACGGTCTTATGGCTGTTTCGGTGGGAATTTCACTTTATCTCGGCTTCTTTGTACCGGCAGGTACCGCACTCTACTGGATTGCCAGCAATCTGCTTGCCATAGCGGTGATGTATCTTCTGAATTTCTTAATCAATCCGAAGAAATATGTGGATTACAAGGCGCTGGAGGAGAGCCGGAAGGAGCTTGCCGCGATTGCCGCTCTGGACGGCGGGAAGAAGGCGCGCTCCAAGGAGGAGATCGCCCGGGAAAAGGCCGATTATAAGCGCTTTTTCAAAATCGTCAACAAGCATGTGGTGATTTATTCCGAGAAGAGCGGCTTTTATAAGTATTTTTCCGAGATCATGGAAGAGCTTCTCTGCCGCTCCAATCTGGTGATCCACTATGTGACCAACGATCCGGAGGATGTGATTTTTTCCATCGCGGAGGAAAACCCCCGGATCAAGCCCTATTATATCGGCCTGAAAAAGACCATCCCCCTGATGCTCAAGCTCGAGTGCGACATGATGCTCATGACCACTCCTGACCTCGACAAATTCTATCTCAAGCGCTCTCTGATGCAGAAGGATATCGAATATGTCTATCTGCCTCACGACCCCATGAGTGTCCATATGGGGCTGAGAGAGGGGGCACTGGATGCCTTCGACACCGTGTTCTGCACAGGTCCTCATGTGAAGCGTGAGGTGCGTGCTACCGAGCGGGTCTACGGCCTTCCCGAAAAGAGGCTTGTGGAGTTCGGTTTCCCCTATGCCGACCGTCTGGTGGAGGCAGGGGAGCGGGAGAACGAAAAACGAAAGGCATCTGTGGCCGATCCCCTTCGGAAAAAGGAAATCCTCATCGCGCCCTCCTGGAACGAGGACAACCTGCTCGATTCCTGTCTCGATCAGTTGATCGAAGGGCTTTACTCGGAGGAGTATCATATTACCGTGCGCCCTCATCCCGAGTATGCCAAGCGTTTTGCACCAAAGCTTAAGGCAATCGTGGAGCGTTATGCCTCCTATGATCCGGATAAGCTCTCCTTTGAGCTCGACTTTTCGGTCAACCGCTCCACCTATGCTTCCGATCTGCTCATCACCGACTGGTCGGGCATATCCTACGAGTTCTGTATTGCCACCAAGCGTCCGGCTCTCTTTATCAATACCAAACTGAAATGTCTGAATCCTAATTGGCAGAAGATTGACTGTGTCCCGGTGGAGATCTCGCTGCGCGATAAGCTCGGGATTGCATTGGAGAAGGATCAGTTGGGCGATGTGGGAAAGGTTGTGGCAGAACTTCTTGACGGAGAGGTGCGCTATCGGGACGAGATTGCCGCTGTCATGGCCGATTTCTTCTATAATCCCGGTAAAAGCGCCGCGGTAGGGGCGAAGTATCTTCTCTCCTCGTTGGCGGCAAAACACAAAAAGACTTGACAAACGGTCTGTCCTCTGTTATACTTTCCTCCGTAAAGATGTTTTTTTGAAAGGAATAAATCCATGAATCTGTTTCCGGTTATTCATGCTCTCTATATTGATCCCACGGCTGTTTCGATCACGTTGACTTCAATTTTCGGCGCGGCGATCGTGATTGGTACTTCTCTCACCATCTGGTGGCGTAAGGCCAAGAAAAAGGTGGCCAAGACCCTTCACATCGACGAAAATGCTCACAAGGAGGTGGAGGACGAGCTGGTGATCCACGAGGAGGCGGATGGGTCTTTCTCTGAAACGAAAGACGGGGCAGACGAAATCAAAAAGGATTGACTGAAAAAATGAAAGGGTCGTCACAGGCGTAGTGACGGCCCTTTCTGACAAAGGATGAAGGAAGGAGAACCGGGCGTACTATGAAAATTTTCGAGAAATTGCGCTCAAAAAAGCTGAACAGCGGCTATATTCAGCGGAATCTGGGGCTGACTGCCTGCTGTTTTACCAGCATTACCTCCACCAATACGGTTCTGAAGGAGTACGGCAAACAGGGGGCACCCGAATGGACCGCGGTCATTGCGGAGGAGCAGACCGAAGGGCGGGGCAGGGGAGAGCACCGCTTTTATTCCCCGCGGGGGAGCGGGATTTATGTCAGTTTTCTCATCCGTCCGAAAACCCGTTTCTTCTCGCCGGCAGCCATTACCGCAGCGGCCGGAGTAGCTGCCTGTGAGGCAATTGAGGAGCTTTCCGCCGTGAGCCGTCCGGAGATCAAGTGGATGAACGACATCTATTGTGAGGGAAGAAAAGTTGTAGGGATCCTGGCGGAGTCGGTGTCCTTAGAAAACGAGTCCTTTGTGGTGCTGGGGGCGGGCTTTAACCTGCATACCCCCGAGGGGGGCTTTCCCGATGAGATTGCGGATCGGGCCGGTTCGATTTTCGGGGAAAAGAAGCTGCGTTTTTCCCGGGAGAAGATGGTTATCTCCTTTTACCGGCATTTCCGGAAGGCCTATGATCTTCCGGCACAGAGTCTCTTCGATGCCTATCGGGAGCGCATGATGGCGCTGGGACAGGAGGTGGTTTTCGAAGGCCGTCCCGCCCGCGCGACCGGTCTTGCCTCCGATTACCGTCTGGAGCTGACCTTTGAGGACGGAGAAAAGCGCTATCTTTCCGGAGGCGAGATTTCGCTGAAGACCAATCGATTAGAGAATGCCTGAAAAAAGAAAATCGCTGCGTCTGCCGTATGTCGGCGGACGCAGATTTTTTTGAAAAAATACGCAGGAAGTACTTTACTAAAAAGGTTTTTTGTGATACAATAAATTTGATTTTGGGTTTTCGCAATTTCGTCGAAAACCCGGTGAAAAAGTCTGAAAAGGAGTGAAGGAGTATGGAGAATATTTTGCTCGGTCTCGCCCAGAACGAAGACCCGGCGGTATGGTTTGTCTGTCTTCTCGGTGTTGGTGTGGTCTTTGTCGGTCTGATCGGCATTGTCTTCATCGTATCGCTGGTGAATGTGATCTGCGCCGGTCTTGATAAGGTGAAGAAGCCCGCCAAAGCCGCAGCTGCATCGGATACAGCTGTGACGGCAGCCGCACCAGCCCCCATCGAAAACCGGCAGGAGATCATCGCCGCCGTCTGTGCCGCCGTGGCGGAGGAAAACGGTACCGATATCTCGGCGATCCGTGTTATCTCATTTAAGAAACTCTAATTTCAAGTCAATTTTTTTGAAGCGAGGAGAAAAACTATGAAAGCCTACAAAGTTACCGTAAACGGCAATGTTTACGAGATCACCCTCGAAGTGATCGATAAGTCGGAGATCAAAACGCCTGCGGCTCCTGCCGCAGCCCCTGCTGCCGCTCCCGCCGCAGCTCCTGCTGCTCCCGCCGCTGGTGGTAAGAGCATCACCGCCCCCATGCCCGGCACCATTCTCAAGGTCAATGTGAAGAACGGCGCTTCGGTCAAGACGGGC
>CAZGQH010000167.1:0-4405 GCA_964527575.1 uncultured Lachnospiraceae bacterium | reverse complement strand
CCTTTTCAAAACGGGCGGAGGACTCGGTGCGCATTCCCTGCCCCTTGGCGGTGATCCGCACCGACGCGCCGTCGAAGTTGGCCGACTCAAAAACCACCGTGACAGTGGAATCCTTGATCTCGCTGTTGGCACCGCCCATAACGCCGGCCAGCGCCACCGCCTTCTTCCCGTCGGCAATGACCAGATCGCTTGCCTTCAGGGTGTGCTCGCTGTCGTCCAGCGCCCGGAAGGCCTCACCCTCGCCGGCTTTTCGGACAATAATCTCCTTGCCGTCCAGCATGGCGTAATCGAAGGCGTGCATAGGCTGGCCGTACTCCAGCATCACATAATTGGTGATATCCACAATGTTGTTGATGGGACGGACGCCGGCGGCTTTGAGGCGCATCCGCATCCAGAGGGGGGAGGGCGCGATCTTCACATTCCGAATCACCCGGGCGGCATAGCGCCGGCAGAGTCTTCCGTCGTCTTCCACCGCTACCGAGAGATAATCGGCAATATTCCCGCCGGCCTCGGTGACCACCGGGGTCTTCAGGGTAAACGGGCGACCGAAGGAAGCGGCACTCTCCCGGGCAAGACCGATCACCGAAAGGCAGTCGGGACGGTTGGAGGTGATTTCAAACTCCACCGCCGCATCCCGCAGCAGCATCACATCGCGGATGTCGTCCCCGATCTTGCAGTCCTCATTCATAATGAAGATGCCGTCCTCAATGGCATAGGGAACCTCGTGGAGGGTGAGCCCCAGCTCGGAGATCGAGCAGAGCATGCCGTTCGACTCCTCGCCCCGCATCTTGCTCGCCTTGATGGTCACGCCGCCGGGCAGCTTGGCCGGCGCCTTGGCCACCGGAATGATCGCCCCTTCAAAAATGTTCTGGGCGCCGGTGACGATCTGCCGGGGAGACTCTTCCCCGCAATCGATCTGGCAGATCTGCAGATGATCGGAATCGGGGTGCTTCGTGATCTTCAGGATCTTTCCCACCACCACGTTTTCGATTTCCGCACCGAAGTCCTCATAGCCTTCCACCTTCGAGCCGGTGTCGGTGAGCTTGTCACAGTATTCCTTGATCGGGATATCCGCAAGCTCCACGAAATCCCTTGCCCAATTCATTGATAATTTCATAATCCTGACAATTCCTTTCTTTCCCAAACGGTTTTGGCCGATCCCGGCCGGAAAAAGTCAAAAGACCTTATATCAGCGCGCGGAAACCGTTGCCGACAATATCGCTGGTGTCGTCCACCACAATGAAAGCGTGCTCGTCGATCTTTTTGATCTCCTCGCGCACCACGGTGGCCTGCCGGGCGTTCATCACAACCAAAAGGATGAACTTTTCCTCCCGGGTGTAGACCCCCATCCCCTTCCAGATGGTAGCACCCCGATGCAGACGCTGATTGATGTAAGCCCCCACCTCCTCGGGGAAGGTGGTGACAATAAGACAGTATTTGGAGAGATTCAGATTCCGGTTCACCTTGTCCACAATCATGGACTTGGCAAAGAGACCGAGGGCAGAGAGCAGCCCGATCTCCATGCCGTAGGTAAAGGAAACCAGCATGATGAGAAAATCCACGCAGATGAGCGCCTTGCCGCCCTCCACCTTGGTATATTTCTTCAGGATCATGGCCACGATATCGGTGCCGCCTCCGCTGCCGTTGTAGTAGAAGACAATGGCGGTGCCGATGCCCGGCAGGATCACCGCCAGGGCCAGCTCCAGAAGCAGATTGTCGGTGAGGGGGAAGAGGGGGGAGCCATCGCCGAGATGCGCCCCCAGCCACTCGATCAGCATACCGAGTCCCGAAAGCAGCATGCTGGTATAGACGGTCTTGAATCCGAAATCCCTTCCCAAAAAGGCAAAGCCCACAAGCAGCAGCAAAATGTTCATGATCGTGACGAATCCGCCTGCCGAAATGGGAAAGCTGGCGGGCAGAAGTTCTACCAGCACGATCGAGATACCGGTAACGCCCCCCATGACAAACTTGTTGGGCATGGCGAAAACATAGAGACCGACGGTGACAAGAACAATGCCGATCGAAAGCATCAGGTACTCGAACAGCGTGGTCTTAATCCGGCTTTTTGTCGGAAAAATGGTGTTTTTGACCATTTATATGCCTTTCCCGTCAGAACTGCCGCAAAAAGCGCAGGTCGTTTTCATAGAGCAGGCGCATATCGTCGATATTGTACTTGCGCATGACGATCCGCTCGATGCCCATGCCGAAAGCAAAGCCCGAATAGACCTCGGGGTCGATGCCGCAGCCCCGCAGCACATTGGGGTGCACCATACCGGCGCCGAGGATCTCGATCCAGCCCTCGCCCTTGCAGACCCGGCAGCCCTTGCCGCCGCAGACAAAGCAGGAGACATCCACCTCTGCCGAAGGCTCGGTAAAGGGGAAATGGTGGGGACGGAGCCGCAGCTTGGTATCATTTCCGAAGAGCTTCTTGGCAAAATACTCGAGCATGCCCTTCAGATCGCCCATGGTGATGCCTTTGTCCACCACAAGTCCCTCGAGCTGATGGAAAACCGGGGAGTGGGTGGCGTCCACCGCGTCGGAGCGGTAGACCCGGCCGGGACTGATGATACGGATCGGGGGCTTTTCCTTCTCCATGACCCGCACCTGAACCGGGGAGGTCTGGGAGCGCAGCAGGATATTCTCGGTGATATAAAAGGTGTCCTGGGTGTCCCGGGCGGGATGATTCTTCGGAATATTGAGCATCTCGAAATTGTAGTGATCGTACTCGACCTCGGGGCCGTCCACGATGTCGAAGCCCATGCTGGTAAAGATGGAGCAGAGCTCCTCTTCCACCTTGGCAAGGGGATGGCGTTCGCCGACCGAAGGACGCTTGCCGGGAGCGGTCACGTCGATCCGCTCGTTGGCCAGCCGCTTTTCCAGTGCGGCAGCCGCAAGGGCACTTTTTTTCTCGGTCAGCTTTTCCTCAATGGCCGCACGCACCTCATTGGCCAGCTGCCCCACGGCGGGGCGTTCCTCGGGCGACAGCTTACCCATGCCGCGCAAAAGCCCGGTGAGCTCACCCTTTTTTCCGAGATAGCGGACGCGAAGCTCCTCCAAAGCCGCCTCGTCCGTCACCTCCAAAAGCTCGGCATCGGCCTTGGCCCGAATGGCAAGAAGCAATTCTTTCATGATTAACCTTCCTTCTGTTTTTGTTGACAACATGACAGTATTTTTCCAAAAACCGGTACCAGAGAAAGAAAAAAGCCCCGCCCCAACATAGGGCGAAGCATAGCCGCGCGGTACCACCTACATTCCGGCCGGACCGGATCCCCCGGCAGACGGCCGACTCTTCTCCCTTAACGCGGAACAACGGGCAGGACTACTGAAGCTTCCCCCTGCCGACTCGGGAGCGAAAGGCCGGATCCGAAGGGCACCCCCTCGGAAAACTCCCTCCGAAAAACCGCTTTCAGCCGGGGCGGTTCTCTCTTTGTTCGGTGCGGGGAGTCAGCCGACTCCGTCTTGGTCTTTGGAATTTGTTATCATTATAACAACGCCCATCAAAATTGTCAAGCGATCTCGGCAAAAAATCTTTACTTTTCAGAAAAAATATAGTAGAATAATTGTGGCTCTTTTCCCCCTTCTTAAGACGAAATGCCGTACGGCTGCGAGAAAGCAAAAAACACAGGCCGGTTGAAGAGCCGATCCGATTCCGAATCGACAAGAAAGTGAGAACACCATGCCCGAGCTGCTTTGTCCTGCGGGAAACTTTGAAAAAATGAAGGCTGCCCTTCTCTATGGGGCAGACGCCGTCTATTTAGCGGGCAAGGATTTCGGTATGCGGGCAGCAGCCGGCAATTTTACCGCCGAAGAACTGGCCGAAGCGGCGGCCTACGCCCACGCAAGGAACAAGAAAGTCTATCTCACCGTCAATGTCACCCCGCACACCGACGAATATGAGGCGCTTTCCGCCTTTTTCGCTGAGATCGCCGACACCGGCGTCGACGCTCTGATCGTGGCCGACGTGGGGGTGTTCTCTCTCGCGAAGAAGCTTCTGCCCCATATTCCCCTGCATATCTCCACCCAGGCCGGAGCCGTGAGCCACGCCGACTGCACCTTCTGGTACGAACAGGGCGCCTCGCGGGTGGTGCTGGCCCGGGAGCTCTCCCTTGAGGAAATCATAGCTATCCGGAAAAAGATTCCCAACCCACTGGAGCTTGAGGTCTTTATCCACGGCTCCATGTGCATCTCCTACAGCGGGCGCTGCCTTCTCTCTCAGCACATGATAGGGCGGGACGCCAACCGGGGAGCCTGCGCCCAGCCCTGCCGCTGGGAATACAACCTCTATGAAATCGCCGAAGTCAAGCGCCCCAATATGCGGATGCCGATCGAAGAGACCGATCGGGGCAGCTTTATCTTAGCCAGCCGGGACCTCTCGATGATCGGACATATTCCCGAACTCTGTGAG
>CAZGQH010000166.1:0-4414 GCA_964527575.1 uncultured Lachnospiraceae bacterium | reverse complement strand
CGGCTTCGCTCGGCGGAGAGCGGCAATCGGTTGGCGCTTCTCTACGCGGCCTGCAAGGCGCTCGGCCTTTCCCGGCGTAGGATGGAACGGGCTTTGATGGAGCTCACCGATGAGACCGGGTTGCTGGCTTCCTCCTATCGGTATGGTTCCCACGGACTCTCTACTCCCAGCCCCGCGGCACTGGCTCTTCTGCTGGCAGCCGACTTCGGAAACGAGCCCTGAGCTTTTTTGATTGTCTCTCTCCCTCTCTCTCTGCTAATAACAAAATGTCTCTCTCTCTGCTAATAAAAAAACCGGGGATTCCCCGGTTTTTTATTTATTGAATTTTGCTTCAGCGGCCGAGAGCGGCGGCGCCGATGATGCCTGCGTCATTGCCGAGGGAGGCACGGCGGATTTCGGTCTGGATGGCGCTGTTGCGGGCGAAGTTTTCTTTTGCCACGATCTCGCGCAGAGGAGCCATCAGGTACTCGCCCTCGTTGCAGATGCCACCGCCGATGCAGAGCACCTCGGGCTGAAAGATGTTGACGATATTGGTGAGTCCGGCGCCCAGATAGGCGATATAGGTATCCACCACTTCGGTGCCGGCTTTGTCGCCCTTGCGCTTGGCCTGGAAGGCAGTCTTGCCGCCCACGTTGGAAAGATCGCCGCCGCAGAGCTCCCACATGACCGAATCTTTGTACTCCGCCATCTTTTCCTTGGTCAGATTGATAAGACCGGTGGCCGAGGAGTAGGCTTCCCAGCAGCCCTTGCGTCCGCAGGTGCAGGGACGGCCGCCGACTTCGATGACCATATGGCCTAGCTCGGCGCCCGCATGGTTGTGACCGGAGTAGATCTTGCCGTCGATGACGATGCCCCCTCCCACGCCGGTGCCCAGAGTCACCATGATGGCGGAGGAAGCGCCCTTGGCGGCGCCCACCAAAGCCTCGGCCAGAGCGGCGCTGTTGGCATCGTTGTCGATATAGACCTTCTCAATGCCCAGCTTTTCCGAAAGAACCTTCGCAATGGGGTAGTTGTACATGACCAGGTTGTTGGAAAACTCCACCACGCCGGTGGCGCTGTTGCAGGTGCCGGGGGAGGCGATGCCCGCATAGGCGATGTCGGACAGCGAGAGGTTTGCCTCGGCCAGAAGCTTCTTGCAAAGGTTGGCCATGTCGGTCATCACCTCGTCGATGGGACGCTTCGAGAGGGTGGGCACCGAGCCCTTCACGAGAATGTTGTAGTTTTCATCCACTACGCCGGCGGCAATGTTGGTTCCGCCGAGATCGATTCCGAGATAGTACATGATTTTGTCTCCTGTATATGTAAGAATAAAAAATAACCGATTCAGTTTGATTCTTCCCGCGTTGCGGAGGGCGCCTGCTCCTCCAGTCGGTAGGCCTTGCGGAAGAGTTCCCGTGCCCGGGCTTCCTCGCCGGAGAGCCAGAGCATACCGAACAGCGCCTCCATGCCGGTGGCACGGCGGTATTCGCAGGCCGAAGCACTCTTGGGAATCGCCGAGACATGATTGTTTCGTCCCCGCTTGAAAACGGCTTCCTCCTCCTCGGTGAGAAGGGGGAGAATGTTCTCTAACGCCTCGCTTTGGGAGGTGGCCTTCACATAGCGGAGCGCTTCCTTGTTCAGGGCTCCCACACCGGTGATGCCGGAGGCCAGCATATGTTCCCGGGTGAGAAGCTCGATTACCACATCGCCGAAATAGGCCAGCTCCTGTCCGGAAAGTCTTTTTGCGTCCATAAGGCTCCTTTAGTCCCGGTTGGGGTCGGATTTTCGCAGATAACAGATCAGCGCCGCGAGAATGGTGAGACCCGAAAGGATGACGGCAAAGAGGATTGCCGTTCGGTTGGGCTCTTTCTTTTCCTCTGCGTCGGAGGTGTCTGCCGTTTCGTCGGAGGTTTCGGCAGTTTTTTCGTCGGAAGTACCGGCAGCCGAGCCGTTTTCTCCGGCGGCCTCTGTGGTTCCGGCCGGTTCTTCCGCTCCGAGGCTTTGAAAATAGGTCAGAATCGGGGAGGCGCTTATCGCAACAGCCAGAACAAAGAGAATTAGAAGCAGAATGAAAATCTTTTTCATCGTATCCTCCTTCCCAGTCTCGCCGTCCGGCATAGATACGGCAAAATATATTATAAAAAGTATAACACAAGTCCAAGCGTTTGTCAATCGTTTTCGGGAAAAGGAGGGAGGCTACCGGGCCCGGGAAAAAGCTGAACCAATATGGCCGCTGTCTTTCCGAACCTATCCGAACGGTGCCTATCCAAACGGTCGAAAAAACCGGAGCGGCCCAGAACTTTGGGGCCGCTCCGGTTTTTCACGCGGAGAGGGGATCGATACATCGAAATATCTTTATTATAATCGGATCAGCCGACCGCTTTTTCCACAACAAACAGGGAGGTCACCTTGTCAAGGGAGAGTGTGAAGGTTGTGGTGCCATCCTTCACTACGGCTTCAAGATCGGTCTTTTCTCCGGTCATGGGGTCCCACAGTTCCAAAGACTCGTATTCCCCGCGGAGAGTAATTGTAGTTTCCGACTTGGTTTCGGAGGAATTGGCAAAAAACCAGATATTCCGCTGATCGACCACCTTATGAATATAGGTAAGGTGTCCGTTTCTGGTTTTGACCGGCGCGATATTCACATCGTAAACGCGCTGCGCTTTCTCCATCACGCCCGTGAGTTCCGCCACAGAGGAGACATGGAAGGCCTTTCCGCCGGCTTCATTTTCTTTTTCCGCATTCTTGCCCGGATCGGCGCCAAACAGTTCGCCGATAATACGAACCACCGCGGCATTGTCTTCTGTCTTGGTGGCGCGGGAGGGCAGGGTGCCCACCGAAATAACCGTGCCGCCCTTTTGATAAAAATCGTAGATCTTCTCCAGATTGGACAGGCTGATTGTCTCCATGGCGGGCAGGATGAGCACACGGTAATCCTCGTAATTGACCGTGTTATCCAGATGAAGGATACTTCCCTGTACCTGACACTTCTCATCCAGGACGCTGGGGTGCAGATAGGTAAAGTCGATCCGCAGATCGGTGGAGAGCAGATCGGTCAGAGCCACATAGTTGCTGTCGGCGGGAATGCAGTAGGTTCCGTCAAAGAGGTAAGCCGCCTCCATATTGTCGATGGGATAGAGCACGGCCACATCGGCCACATGCCGGCCGGTCTGCAGAAGCGTGGCAAGTCGGGCAATATACCGGTTATAGGCGGGGAGCATCTCGGTATACCGGGGATTGCGATAGGAAAGCTCCGGCGGGAATACCACGTTGTTCACATTGTCGTACCACACGGCGTGGGGGACCATAACATTGATCCCCTTTGCGAAAAGGTCCATGGCGCACTTATAAAAATCCTTCTCGGGAAGATTCGGATTCATGGCACCGTAGCATTCCACGCCGACCAGCGCCTTGTCCCAGTTATAGGCCGAGGAAGAGACGACTTTGTAATATTTTTCGGTCATGCCGTAGTTATAGATCACATCCACCGAGGGAACCTCCTGATACTTGAAGCAGTACATCAGGTCGCCCTCATACGCCAGCGGGCTTTCCACATCCTCACAGTTCATATGCCCTAAAAGCTTGATTTTGTGATTTCTGCACCAGGTGTCGATCTGGCCGATATAGTTCTTGGCAAACATCTCGGTACGCACCGCCATCAGACGGTCCCGGGCCTCGGCAGTCTTTTCCCCGATATCGTAAAACAGAGCGGGGTAATAGAGAACAGGATTGACATCCGCGCCGTACATGCTGGCAAAGTATTCGTTAAAATCTTCGGTCCAGGTGCGGGCGCCCTCCACTCCGTAGTTGGCGTTGGAAGGCCAGAAGCAGGGCTCATCATAAAAAGCGGAGGTAATGGTGCCGTTTTCAAAATATTTCTGAAAACGTCTATAATATTCCTCATAGGTGATTTCGATAAACGCGGCCACCGATTCCTCGGACAGATAATCCATTCCCTTGTGTCCGTCCCGGACGGTAACAAAGGACATGAGCTTCCATCCCTCGCCCGTAACGGGATATTCCACATAAGAGCCCTTATAGGTGGTGTTGTCTTCTTCCACCACTACCTGCGTGCCCTGATAATAGGCGCCGAACTCGGCAATCGACGCGGTATCGCTCTTTACCGACTTCAGTAGAAGACGGATTCCCCGGGTCGTAACCGGAGAAAAGCTGACGGAAAAATCCGATCCCAGCGTGCTGCCGGTATGACAGTCTTTCCAGGTGTCGCCGTCCAGGTACTGAATGGCAAAGGAATTGACCCGGTCAAACACCTCGCTGATCTTGACCGAATCCAGCGTGACCTCCTTGCCGTAGAGGATCGAGAGCCACTGGTCCTTCTGCTGCTTATCCGGTGCATTCCAGCGGGTGGAGAGCTTGCCGTCAAAGGCCTTTTCCGCCGAATAGTCGGAAGAAAAATCGCCGGAGGAGAAATAGC
>CAZGQH010000165.1:0-4456 GCA_964527575.1 uncultured Lachnospiraceae bacterium | reverse complement strand
GGTGCCCGACTGGGGCTATGAGAATCTGGCACAAACTCTCTGTAAGCGGTATTTTCTCCGGGAGGTGGCGCTTACCGAGCGCAGGACCCTTTCGGCGGGGGAAAACGATTTTTCCGCCCGGTATTACGACGGGAAAAAGCTCTATGCCTCCCCCTGCTACCGCATTAAAGTAGTTGACCGGGTGGGAAGCGGCGACGCCTTTGCTGCCGGATTGCTCTATTCGCTGGGCAAGGGAAAGACCCCCGAGGAGGCGGTGGGCTTTGCCGCGGCTGCCGGCTGCCTGAAGCATTCCATCGAGGGGAATGTGAATCTCTCCCGTTATGAAGAGATCGCCGCCCTCGCCGCCCGCGGTTCCGAACAATAAGAAAGAGAGTGCCGATGGCTATCGGCACTCTCTTTCTTATTGATTTCCTTTCCTTTTTGCTTTCTCCTGTTTCATTTCAGGAGAAAAAATCTCTGTAAAGTAAGCTTTTCAGAAGAAAAACTTCCCCGCTTGTACTTCGGCCGAATGTCCTTCCCTGCCGCCTTTAAAACCGCTTCCCGTGTCGCGGCAAAATTTTCCCCGCTATGCGGTTTATCCCTTCCGATACCGCAAAATCAGATTATCCGGTCAAAAACTCCCGGAAGAAGCCTTATGGCAAGCCTCTTCCGGGAGCATTTTTATTTCTTTCTCTTCTGATTGGTAAAGGCCAGCGTCTTCTGGGTGTCGCCGAAAACAATCATGTGATCCCCTGCCTCAAAGACGTACTTGGCGGAGGGGACAAAGACTCTCCCGTCGCTCTTTTTGATGGTCAGAACATTGATGTCGTACTTCTTCCGGGGATTGGCGTACATCAGGGTCTTTCCCGCCCATTCACCGGGAACCTCCAGTTCGAAAACCGCATAATCCTCCGAGAGCTCCACATAGTCGTAGACCTTGGTGGAGTTGATCTTGATGGCCAGCTTTTCGGCGATGTCCTGATCGGGGTAGATGACCTCATCTGCTCCGTTGCGCAGAAGAAACTTGCGCTGAATGGCAGTGGTGGCACGTGAGACCACATATTTTGCCCCCAGATCCTTGAGCAGTGAGGCAATCTCCAGCGAAGACTGGAAATCGTCGCCGATAGCCACGATGCAGCAGTCAAAGGAGGGAATATCCAGCGCCCGCAGGTTGTCCATGTTGGTGCAGTTGGCAATCAAAGCGTCGGGGTACTTGGGAGCGAGGGCGTTGATGATCGCTTCATTGCGGTCGACCACCATGACATCATCCCCCATGGCAAGAAGGATTTCGCCGATTGTCTGGCCGAATTTGCCCATGCCGATCAAGAGTATCGATTTCATTGGTATTCCTTTCTGATGACAAGACGGTGTGTGGATGTGGGAATCAGCCGATCAGAATGGTGTCGAGAGGCCGGCGGAGCTCGGAAGAGACCCGCTTTTTTCCCAAGGCCAAAATCAGCGTGAGAATGCCCACCCGCCCGGCGTACATCAATAAAATCAGAAGCAGCGAGGAGGGGGTGGAAAGAAGGGGCGTAGAAGAGGACAGGCTGAGTCCCACCGTACCCAGTGCGGAGACAACCTCAAAGAGGGCATCCTGAAAGGGTAACTGAGGCTCAAGGCCGCAGAGCAGCAGGGTAGACGCCATGGCAAGGAGAAGGAAGGAGGTAAAGATCGCCAGCGCCTGGTTCATCAGGCTATATTCGATCCGCCGCTTGCCCACGTTTATATCCCGTTTTTCCCGGAAAACCGCGATCATTCCCATGACAATCACCGCCATGGTTCCCACCTTGACGCCCCCGGCGGTGGAGCCCGAGCTTCCCCCGATAAACATCAGAATGACAGTGAGAAGATAGCCTCCGTTTGACAGGCTGGTGAGGTCGGTGGTGCTGAAGCCGGCGGTACGGGGAGAGACGGCGTTGAAAAAGGAGACGAGAAACCTGTCGAAGAAGGAATAGCCTTCGTAGGTAGGATTTTTCCATTCGAACAGAAGAAAGAGCGCGGTGGAGAAGAGGAGCAGAAGTCCGGTGACAAAGAGAATTACCTTGGTGTGGAGCTGTAAATACACCCTCTCCTTGCGGAAAAGACCCCTGACAAAATCCCATAGGTCGCTCCAGACGCAAAAACCGATTCCTCCCACGATGATGAGAAAGGAGAGAGTAAAGGTCACAACCGGATCGGTGGCAAAGGGGGTGAAGGAGACAAACTTTGCTCCGCCGAACTTGCCGCCCATCAGATCAAATCCCGCGTTGCAGAAGGCGGAGACCGCGTGCCAGACCGAATAGTAGATTCCTCGGAGTACCCCAAAGCGGGGAATAAAGCGAGAGGCGAGAAAAACCGCCCCCAGCCCTTCGAAAAAGGCGGTGCCGATGAAGATGCGGCGCAGAAGACTGCGCAGCCCCACCGACTTTTTTTCGCCGGTTGACTGCATCAGAACCCGGCGCTCATAAAGGCCCATGGTTTTGCGGAAGATCTCAAAGAGAACCGAGACAAAGGCCATGAAACCCAGTCCTCCGATCTGGATGAGACAGAGTATAACAATTTCTCCGAAGACAGTCCAGTGAGTGGCGGTGTCGTATTTCACAAGGCCGGTGACGCAGGTGGCGGAGGTCGAGGTGAAGAGCGCACCCAGAAAGGAGGTGGACTCGCCTTCGGCTGTCGCGAACGGAAGCATCAGAAGGAGGGTTCCCAGAAGAATCAGCAGAAGAAAGCCGAGAGAGAGAAATTTCGGCACGGTCAGCTTGGACAGGACTTTCATAACCCCTCCTGATCAGGCATTCGTTTTGGCCGGATAGGCCCGCTGCATGATCCTAAATCATTCTATAATCATTCTATTATAACACGGGACAAGCGATTTGTCAAACAAAAGTGTACGGGCAAAAAGACCGCTGCCAAACGGCAGCGGTCGGTTTTGTCAGTTTAGAATCAGCTTCGTATAAATCGGCCAGTGGTTCGAGACATACTTTTTTTCCACAAGCTCGGTGATCAGCGTGTAGGACTCCGCACGGAACTCGCCGAAGGAGGTGAAGACGAAGTCGCTGGCGGATTTGAAAGTTTCCGCAGCGCCGAAGGCGTTATTGACCGTAGCGCCCTTTTCGCCCACGGTGACTGCCAGATCGATGCTGTCGGCAAAGAAGTAGCTCTTCTGATCCTTGATAGAAGGAATCGAGCTCACCCGGTTCATGTCCCCCGCTAAGATGACGGGAAGACCGAAGGCTTTTGCCCGCTCTGCCAGCAGAGCGCCTCCCTCCCGCTGGGCAATAGTGCCGTAGGGATCGAGCTGAGTATTCATGACGGCGAACTCACGGCCGGTGGCCTTTTCGGTCAGAATAACCCAGGTACAGATTGCACGGGTGCGGCCGTCCCAACCCACCGATTCCCATTCGGGAGTCTCGGAGAGCCAGAAAGTGCCCGATTCTTTGGCAGTAAAGAGAGTCTTGTCGTAGAAGATGGCGTGGCGCACGCTGTCCTCGTCGTTATTCCGGCCGATTCCCACAAAGTCGTAGCGGTCGGTGAGAGGGGAAGCGCCTCCCCGTCCCTCCTTCATGGCGGAAAGCCAGGAAGACGAGACCTCCTGCAGGGTGAGGATGGCGGGGTTGTATTTTTCCACCAGAGTCATCAGCCGGGGGTAGCGGTTGTTGACCGAGTTTTCCCCATAGCCTGTGGAATAGAGATTCAGATCGAAGACCGACAGAGGAAGACCGCCGGAGATTTCACGATCGATCGAGAAAGTTTCGTCGATTGACACGTCTTTCTGATCCGACGCGGTGAGCTTGTCGAGGAAACGGACCACCGCCAGGTTGCGGTTCGATACGGTGTCTCCCGAGAGGGTGAGGGTAGAGCCGGAAAGAGAGGCAAAGCAGCCCGCATCGGTCGCGGAAGTGATGTGAATAACATTTTCCTTTCCCTCGGGGTCAGAGGAAACCGGGAGGTTGTAGCCCACCGTTTCCCGGAGGGCATTCTGCAGGTAATTGGCGTCCCGGGTAGCGCCCTTGCCGTAGACGATGGTGAAATCCTTCAGGGGCTTTCCGCCGATTGTCAGAGAGTCGAGGGCGTAATCGTAGCGGTTTTCATAGACATAGGAGTTGCGCAGAATCAAAGCATCCTGGGGTTTACCGAAGAACATGGCGGCAAACTGCCGGATCGCGGCGGCACTGGCCTCCTCGGAGCCTCCGACCACCACGAGTTTTCCGTCCACTACCTTAATGACATAGTCCTTTTCCCGAAGATCCTCGGCCGCAAGGGCAGATTCCTTTCGATTGGTGCTGCCGAGAAGTATTTCCTTGGCGCCGTCAAAGGCAGAGGAGTCGGTTCCGGATTCGACATAATCCGACTTGACCTCCCAGAAGGAGCCGACGTTTTTCTTCAAAAGCTCTTCGAAATACGTGAGAGCCTCGCTGCCTTCGCTTGCAGCAGCGGAGGCGGTATAGCGCCGGGGATAGACGATGGTGTAGTCCGAAGCCCCGTCGGACATAAAGAC
>CAZGQH010000164.1:0-4480 GCA_964527575.1 uncultured Lachnospiraceae bacterium | reverse complement strand
GCGGCAAACGGCGAAATCCCCCCCCCCGCCGATTCCCTGGATATCACCTATACCGAGCGGGAATACCGCTTTGACGACAGTCCCTATAAAAGCCGGGTCTACAACGGCTTCGGCAATCCGCAGCCCGAGACCGAGCTGGTCTTCGGCCCCAACATCTCCGACTGGCCGGTCTTCTATCCCCTGGCCGACCGGCTGTTGCTCCGAGTGGCCTCGGTGATTACCGACAAGATCACCACCACCGACGAGCTGATCCCCTCGGGAGACACCTCCTCCTATCGCTCCAATCCCGAAAAGCTCTCCTCCTTCGCCCTTTCCCGCAAGGATCCGGGCTATGTGAAGGAAGCAAAGCTCGAAAGAGAGCACGAGAGAGCCCGCCGGGAAGGGAAGCATGTGACCGAGCTGGACGAGGTCTATGCCGCCATCGGCGCCTCCGATCCCGACAGCATTCAGCTGGCCAGCGTGATTCTGGCCGAGCGTCCCGGTGACGGCAGCGCCCGGGAGCAGGCCGCCTCCTGCCAGCGGGTTTTGGGCGGTGTTGCCAACATCGCTCTCGAGTACGCCACCAAGCGCTACCGCAGCAACCTGATCAACTGGGGTATGCTCCCCTTTACGCGGACCGAGCCCATCCCCGCCAAGGTGGGGGACTACCTCTACTTCGACGGCATCCGGGAGGCGGTGGCTTCGGGCAAGACCGAGATCGACGCTCTCTTGGTCAGCGGCGGAAAGACCACGCCGGTGAGGCTCGCCCTCCCCGGGCTCACCGAGGAAGACCGCGCCATTCTCTTGGACGGCTGTCTCATCAATTACTATAAACAGGCGTAAAGAACATAGATAACAAAAAGCCGTACAGATTTCAGTCTGTACGGCTTTTTTTGGTGCAGGTTAAAAAACTTTTGTGTTATCGGGAACGCGGGGCGAACGGCATTTTATTACACCGAATGCGTGCTTGCGATAAGAGTGTTCTGCGACGATGGCTTTTTCCTGCGCTTTTACTCCTCCCGTTCGGTGCCGATGCGGCGGTAGAGAGTGGGGGAGAGCCCCATGCGGGAAGTGAAGAGGCGGCTGAAGTAGCGGGGATCGGGATATCCCACGGCAGCGGCGATTTCGCTCACGGCAGCGGCGGTGCTGCGCAGAAGGTCACAGGCGATATTCAGCCGCAGGTTGACGATATAGTCGAGAGGGGCGAGACCGGTCACCCGGTGAAAGATTTCCCGGTAGTGGCCGGGACTCATGAATTCGAGGGAGGCCAGCTCCGGAATCGAGAGAGGGGAGGCGATATGCTCATGAATATAGGAAGTTGAGCGGGCAATGCGGGGATCGTTCAGGCGGGAGCGGCCCTCCTCCGCGACACCGCGCCCCAGGGCCACCAGCAGCGAGAGCAGGCGGGAGGCACGCTCCAGAATTCCCAGCGCGTCAGTCCGTGCAAAGGCATCAAAGAGGCGCTCGAAGCGTGCGGTCGCCTTCTCCTGCACGGCTTCGGAGAGGGAGAGCGGGCAGTTCAGGGTAAGGCCGCAGTCGGCCAGCAGCCTTGTCGCCTCGCCGCCGGTGAAATGTACCCAGTAATAGGTGACCCCTTCGGACAGCGCGTGATAGGCGAAGGGGGTGTTCCGGTCGAAAATCAAAAGATCGCCCGGCAGAAGATGGCGGCCGATGACCGGTTTTTCCACGGCCATCTCTCCTTTGAGAAAAAGCATCAGATAGTAGTCCTGACGGACGGAATTGGCAATTGGCCGGTAGCCGAAGACCGCTCGCCCGGCACAGTTGACCTGCAAAAAACAGTCTTCCCGGTGAAAATTGTTGTCGGGGACCGATAGATTGCTGTAATAGGATACGGTTTTCATAACACTTTTTCCTTCTTAAAACCTTCGATTTGTCCACCTTTTCGTTTTTTTAGTGACTTGTGGCGGATGTAGGATTATTATATAATAAAAATAAAGAGAATGCAAGAACTTTTGTCAAATATGATAACAGAAAGGGAGTACTGCTATGAAAACCGGTAAAAAATTTCTTCTTATGCTTTTGACGCTGACCCTGCTTCTCACACTTCCCGTCGGTGGAATCGGCACCTTTGCCGAACCCGCCGCTGCCGCGGAGGGACGTGGGCTTACCGCTGAGGACGGCAATCTTGCCTATGGCAAGGATGTCTATTCCTATTGGACGCATCATGAAACGCATGGCTTTGTGTACACCAATCTGACCGACGGCGATCCGGCTACCGGCTGGCACAGCGGCGACGCGCCCACCAATCGCCGCACTTGGGCTGCGGTTGATCTGGGAAAGACCATGACCTTCGATACCGTGGATATCTATTCCATGTCCGACGGCTTCCCTAACGGGCTTCGCATCGTGGTCACGGACGATGAGAGCATCTTCGCCGATGCCGCCGATCCCGGTAAAATGAGTTCGGTCTGGCCGGAGGGCGAGGTTGTCTTTGAGCTTTACGATTATCCCGAAAAGAACGCAGCCCCCTATGTCTGCCAGTTTGAGAAGACTTCGGGACGTTATGTGATCGTCTACGGCATGTCCCTGAATCATCCCTGGTATTCCATGGCGCTTGCCGAAATCGCGGTATACGATACCGGCTATACGCCGGTGCCCTCCGCCAATCTGGCATTGGGCGTCGAGGCGGTCAGTGATTCTTCCCATGAGGATGCGAGCTGGGGCTTAAAAAACATCAACGACGGCAATCGTTACAATATGTATGTTTCGGACAATACCAACGATCACGGCCAGTTTGCCGGCTATCATTCCTCTCTCAGCACACCGCATGACGGCTCTGCCGATGTGACCATCACCTTCCCGCTTGCTGCCTCCAGTCGTGTGAATCAGGTTGTTATCTATCCCGCTTCCTCGAAGTGGACCACACCGGTGCAGTCGGGAGCGAGCGCGGATTCGATCTTCCTTCCCCCTTCCTTTGCCGTAGAGGTTTCGGCCAACGGAGAAGACTGGAATACGGTTTGGACTAAGAACGATTTTGCCTCGGATGTCTATGCTCCCATCGTTTGCGATTTTGAAGAGACAAACGCCTCCTATGTCCGGGTGGTCTTCAAGGCCATCACCGCTCACATCAAAATTTCCGAGATCGAAATCTATGGAGCAGATTCGGGCACTCCCGAGGAGCCGCGCGAGCTTTCCTGCGGGAACAATCTCTTCGCCCTCTACCGGCAGGAGCGGGCCGGGGAGAACGGCACCCATGATATGCGGATCGTGATTGTGACCAATTATGAAAAGCTTCGTGCAGAGAACACCACTTATACCGTTCAGGTCACCTTTGTTCTGCAGTCGGATGCGGAGAAGTCCTATACCAGAAAGCTGGGCGGTTCCGATTCCGAGTACAGCCTCTTCAAAAAGGTCACGGCAAAAGGTGACGAATATACGGCAGCCGAGGGGTACGCGCTCTTCGGCAATCAGGTCACCGGCATTCCCGACGGCGCTTACAAAGAAATCGTCGTCACTCTGACCGACAATACTACCGGTAATGTAGTCTTTACCGGACGGGGTTAATTTCCCGCAACTTTTCTCGAAAGGATTCAGCCTTACATGAATAAAAAGCGGCTCTTTTTACTCTTCCTCTGCTGCAGCCTGCTCCTTTTGTCGGTGGGTCTTTTTGCCTCCTGCAAGGATCCCGCGACAACGACCGACGACAGCGGGGAGACAACGCCCGGCGATACGCCGGACAGCACGCCAAACGGTTCGGGGGACAGCACCCCCGATGGCACCACCTCAGGGAACCCGTCCACCGGCGGCTATCCGGTGCTCGATCAGGATCCGATCTTCAGCATGAAGGAATGGACCGGCGAGGTGAACAGCAAAGACGCAGCGGGGAATAAGGTCAATCAGTCGAATATTACGAACATCAACCGGAGACCCTTCCATTCCTCCGAAACGCTGGTCTATAAGACGGTGGCCGACGCGATGCGGGGCGCCGCCGACTACAATTACGCGCTTTCTCCCTACTACAAGCTTCTCACCGGGGAAGGAAACCCCTGGCAGCTGGCGGTCTATAAAAACGTGTCGGAGGCGGAGAAGGCCGGGGTTTACGGTTCCTTCTTCAAAACCGACTACGATATGGCGGCTGCCCCCAAGTATGCCGGCAAAGGCACGGTGGGTCTTGCCAACAACGCCTACTACGGCGGTTTCAAGGAAGTGACTCTCCCTGCCAGCTGGCAGGCACAGGGCTTTGACTTCCCGATCTACGCCAATACCCAATATCCCTGGGATGCCTACGGCAATGGGAAGGTGACTGTGCCGAACGCGCCGACGGTCACCAATCCGGTGGGCTTCTACCGCTCGACCTTCACCGTGGATCCCGAATGGCTTTCCGGACGGCGGGTGATTATCTCCTTCGGCGGAGTGGAATCCTGCTACTACCTCTGGATCAACGGCTATGAGGTGGGTTATTCCGAGGACTCCTACGACACCAGCGAATTTGACATCACCCCTTACCTGCGCACCGACGGCGGCGAGAATCTCATCGCCA
>CAZGQH010000163.1:0-4487 GCA_964527575.1 uncultured Lachnospiraceae bacterium | reverse complement strand
TCCTTCCTCAACGCGGTGAAGGAGGGCGGCAAGGCGCCGGTTCCTTCCTCCGAGATCATCATCAATCAGGCGATCATCGACGGCATCGTGAAGTCCAGCGAGCTTGGCCACGAGATCACCGTGGAGATTCCCGAAATCTGACCGGAAGGAGGCTTATCGCATGAAAAAGTTTAAGATCGGCATTCAGCTTTACAGCGTCCGGGGCGAGATGGAGCGCGACATGGAGGGCACCCTCGCCAAGGTGGCGGCTATGGGCTACGAATATGTGGAATTCGCCGGCTATTTCGGCCGCAGCTCGGCCGAGATCAAGGCGCTTCTCGACAAATACAATCTGAAGTGCATCTCGGTGCATCAGGGGATCGAGTTTTTCGACGCCGACCCGCAGGCAGGCGTGGACTTTCTCAAGGGCTTCGGCGTGAAGTACGTCGTCATTCCCTGGTACGACGGCAAAAAGCTTTCTGACGATGAGGAGTGGAAGAAGACGGCGGCGCGCTTTGCCGAGATGGCGGCCTTTCTTGCCAAAAACGACATGAAGCTCCTCTACCACAACCACGACTTTGAATTCAAGAAGCTGCCTGAGGGCGGCACCATCCACGACCGGATGTTCCGCGACCTGCCCGAGATGGATCCCCAGTTCGACACCTGCTGGGTGCATTACGCCGGCATCAACCCGGCGGAGATGATTACCCGCTATGCCGGCCGGGTGGAGGTCGTCCATCTGAAGGACTTCGTCTGCAAGAACCTGGCCGCCGGCCCGGTCTACGCGCTGATCGACACCGCCGGCAAGGCGGTGGGCGGCAGTGAAGCCGACACCGGCTTTGAGTACCGCCCCCTCGGCATGGGCATTCAGAATATCGATGAGATCTTAGCGGCCTGTGAGAAGGCAGGAACCGAGTATGTGATCGTCGAACAGGACGATTCGCCCGACCGTCCCCCGCTGGAGGCCATCGCCCTCTGCCGTGACTATCTCAAGACCAAGGGTCTTTGATTTTAAGGAACAGGGACCCGACAGGCCGTCGGGTCCCTTCTTTTTGCGAACCGATTTCTCCCTCCGCGCCGATTTTGGCGTGAAAAAGCGCCCGCTTCAGAACCGGCGGGCAATTGTACAGAAAGGTATGGTATTCCTATGAAGCTTGGCGTTATGAATCCGATTCTGAGTGACCTCTCCTTTGATGAGGCGCTCCGCTATCTCTCCTCCCTGGGCGTGCAGACGATCGAGATCGGCGCCGGGGGCTATCCCGGCAACTGTCACTTAAAGCCCGAGGAGCTCCTCGGAAATCCCGAAAAGATTAAGGCCTACAAGAAAAAGCTTGCCGAGAACAATCTTGAAATCTCGGCCATCAGCTGCCACGGCAATCCCCTCCATCCCCAGAAGGAAATCGCGGCCCGTTTTGACAGCCAGTTCCGGAACGCCGTCCGGATTGCCTCCGAGTTGGAGGTGGACACGGTGGTGGGCTTCTCCGGCTGCCCCGGCGACTGTGAAAATTCCCGCTACCCCAACTGGGTGGTCTGCCCCTGGCCGGACGACAACCTGCGCATTCTGAAGTGGCAGTGGGAAGAGAAGATCATCCCCTACTGGACCGAAATGGCGGCCTTTGCCGCCGAAAACGGCATCAAAAAGATCGCTTTTGAGATGCATCCCTCCTTTGCGGTCTACAATCCCGAGACCCTTCTCCGCCTGCGGAGCGCGGTGGGCGACTGCATCGGTGCGAACTTTGACCCCTCCCACCTCTTCTGGCAGGGCATCGACCCCGCCGAGGCGATCCGGGCACTGAAGGGCTGCATCTACCACTTCCACGCCAAAGATACCTGCATCAACGCCCGCAATACCGCCATCAACGGGGTACTTGACACCAAGTCCTACGGCGATATTGAGAACCGTGCCTGGGTCTTCCGCACCGTGGGTTACGGCCACGGCCGGGAAGAGTGGGCAAGAATGGTCAGTATGATGAAGACCACCGGCTACAACGGCGCTCTCTCCATCGAGCATGAGGACGGACTGATGACCTCCCGGGAAGGCCTCGAAAAGGCGGTCGCCTTCTTAAAGGATGTCATCATCTTCGACGAGGGCGGTGCCTCGGGCTGGTTTTAAGGGGTAGGAACGCTTAAGGGGCTTTTTCGTGACCCCCCTTACGAATCCCCAAAAAGTTTTGGAAAAGAGGAGGGGGAGGATTGCTCTGTCGGCGTGGACAGGATTATTTCCTGCCGGCTGTTTTCCGAAGCCCTCTGCGGCAGGCGTTTCCTATGAGAAAGTGAATATAGATTTCCTTTTTCCTGCGGTGTGAACCGTCCGGAAAAAACAAAAGGGGGCTGTCGCACGAAGTGATTCGTGCGCAGCTCCTTTTTCTAGGCAAAAAACTGCCGGAGTCTGTAAAGCTCCGGCGGTTGGTATAAAATGCAAGTATGGACAACCTGTTGTCTTACAGCAAGATACCTTTTCTTCTTATTATCCATCAAACTTCCGGCGGATGGTTAGATCATGATACCAGCCGATGACCCGGTTTGCCTCTTGGGTACATTTGCGTAGGAAACGGATTTTTCATTCAATCCACGCCCCGCGAGGGGGCGGCGACGAGAAACGATACGAACCCTCTCACCACAACGCGGGATGAAGAATAAGGTCAGTTTTTCCCGGAAATAGAATATTTAAGACCATCGATCTCATTTTTGAGCGATGTGATTGTCTTATCGTATTCGCCGTCTTTATTGTCTTTTTTCAGCTCATTGACAATTGCTTCTTTGTTTCGAACCTCCTCTTTCATTCTTTCCACATCGGCTTTTGAGTACTTCAGTTCGTCTTTCTGCATAGTAACAACCTCGATTTCTTTATTTAGCCATTTGGCTAAAAATATATTAACATTTATTTTCTAAAAAGGCAATAAAAATTTTAAAAAAATTTCTCAAAAAACAGAAAAATAAAACCAAAAAAGAGTACAATTGCGGTGCATAGGGAGAAACATGACCGGCGAAGCAATAAAAGAGCCCTGGGCGCCTTCGCGCCGGTATGGTACGACAGCGGCAGTTTGAGCGCATTTCGGCCTGTCTAACCGGGTCATCAAAAACCTGCACACCGGCAAGGAGAAGCATATCCTGCATGCGGGCGGCAAGAGCGCACCGGAAACGGTGTTGTCATTATAGCGGTTTAGATGATATTACGAGTGAGTGTGGGCTGACTGGGATGAATGGGAAAAGGGTATTCCTCGCTCCGGAATATTGAGAAATTGTGCAGGACCGATGTGAGGTACAACCGCTGCATGACGGGGAAAAGCACCGTCGCATATGACGGGATGCAATTTTCTGAGCCGGATTGTCGGCGCGAAAACAGAGCAGTTATTTTATGACATCAACCGGCATCTGTTTGGTTCCGTATCCTTTTTTTGACGCAGGATGCACAAAACAGAGATCTTGACCTTTCGGTCATGGTCTCTGCTTCTTCTCGGGTCTTTTTTTACAGCCCCTTAACAATTCCCCAAAAGCTTTTGGAAAGGGAAGAAGAGAAGGCGGCGGGAACGAGGAGGGAGCCGCTATATCTTCCACTCTCCTTCCGGAATGCTTCACTTTTGACGGCGCAATAAAAATGCCGCCGACCAAAGGTTTTTCCTGCCTTCGGCCGGCGGTTCTTCTTGTTTATGGAGTCTTTCCTGCTTGGGATGTAAAATACCGTGCTGCGGAGCAGCTGCAGGGCGTCCGTCCCTCGCTCATTGTGCCGACTCTGCCGGCAGTCAAAGGGCGCGGTCGGTCTGGCGCCCTCGGATTCATGTCCATGGATTGTCCTCCCCTTCTTTGTGTTAAGGGGATCGACAAAAGATTTGTCTGAACCCGAAAATCAGGGAAAAACGCTTTTGAAAGGCTGCCTGTTTCGATGCGCCGGATCAGGCGCCGCGGTTATCGGTAAAGGTATACGGATTGCTTGTACTCATTACTCTGCAGGTCGGAGTATCTCCGCTGAAGCTTCCTCCGTTGATAATTACCGTCGGGTTATACGAGGCGCTGTAATTCTGAATATAAAAATGCGGATTGTTTCCGGTATGGGTGAAGCTGCCGCTCTCTACTGTGACCTTTGAATTCTGCGCCATATAGACATCATAATATGTGTTGGCCGTAATCGTAACATTTTTCAGCGTTGCCGAAACCGTTCCGGTTACCTGCATACCGCCTTCTATGGTCACATTCTCTACCGTAACATGATTGGTGCCGGTGTTTCCCGTAATCCACAGCGGGTAATCGGCTCTTCTGCCGGTGCATGTAAAGGTGCCGTTTTTCACCACGCTGCCATCTCCGGTAACGCCGAACGCATTGGAGCCCTGACCAAGATCTACCGATACGGTTTTGCCGTTCAGATCGACAACCGCGTTGTTTACCGTAAGGAAGGGCGCGCTGCCGGAAGCTGCGAATGTGACATTCTGAATAAATGTAATTTTTTCGCCCTCCACGGCATTGGCGAAAACATAATTGACCGCTTCTCCCTTGGCGACATAATTGACCCC
>CAZGQH010000162.1:0-4503 GCA_964527575.1 uncultured Lachnospiraceae bacterium | reverse complement strand
TGAGCACCGGCAGAAGCTCGGGCGTTCTCGCCAGCTCCGCCTCGGCTACCGTGACCAGATGGGCAAAGAGCCCCGCCATATCGTCGGCATAGGCGTCCTCGGTGACCTCCACAGCCTGTTCGGAGGTGCGGCGCATCACCGTCAGAATGGTCCCCTCGGTGGGATTCATCACCGCCTTATAAGCTTCCTCGGTTCCCTTGGAGAAGGCCAGCGCCATCTCGCGGGCACCGGCTTCCTCTGTGCCTGCCAGCGCCTTGGCAATTCCCCGGAAAAAAAGCGACAGGATGGCTCCCGAGTTGCCCCGGGCGCTCCGTAGCACTAAATCAGCCACCCGCTTGGCAGATTCGCCAAGCGAACAGCCCGCTGCCTCGCCTGCACCCCGCACCGAACCGAGGGTGAGGGTCATGTTGATTCCCGTATCGCCGTCCGGCACCGGAAAGACATTCATATTGTTGACGGCAACCTTATTGTTGTCCAACGCATTGGCAGCCGAAACCGTCATTCTGTAATAAGAAGAACCGTTGATTTTCATGACACTTTCTAATTACTCGCTTTCTGTCGTATCAAATCGTCCCGTCGTGGAACTTTCTTATCGCTTGCTGCCAAGGAAGAAGAGGGCCAGCGTACCGGGACCGGAATGAGAGCCGATGACCGGTCCGATCGAGCCGATCTCAATGCGCTTGGGGGAGAAGGCCTCCCGGATCATATCGGCCAGAGTATTGGCATCCTCCAGACAGTCGGCATGACTGATGAAAACCGTCTGCTCCCCGGGATTTATCGCCAGACGCTCCATATCCTCAAAGAGCGCGCGAATCGCATTCTTCCGCCCTCTCGCCTTGCCGATACTGACAATCGTGCCCTCATCGGTAATATGAAGCGTGGGCTTGATCGAAAGCAGCGAGCCGACGAGAGCCGTGGCCGCCGAAATCCGGCCGCCACGCTTCAGATAGACAAGATCATCCACCGTAAAGCGATGACAGAGGTGGGGGCGCTTCTCCTCCAGCGCCGCCAGAATCTCATCGATATCCTTGCCCTCCTTCTTCAGCTCGGCTGCAAAAAAGACCGCCAGACCCTGACCCAGCGAGGCACACTTCGAGTCCCAGGCAGCGACTCTGCGTCCGGGATATTTCTCCATAAGCTCCCGGGCGACCAGAAGAGAGCTGCTGTAAGTACTGCTTAGACCCGAAGAGAAGCCCAAATAGAGAACATCCTCCCCAGCGACCAGATGAGGCTCAAAGGCCTCAAAGAACTGCTCGGTATTGGCGGCGAAAGTCTTGGTGTCCTTCTTCTGCCGCATGCTGTCGTAAAACTCCTTGATAACACCGGTTGCGGCGGGGTCGATGGCATGGCCGTCGATCTCCACACCCAGCTTGACAAGCTCCACACCGCATTCGGCAATCAGCTCCTCGGTCAGGTCGCAGCCCGAATCGGTAATCAGAACAAATCGATTCATGATCGGTTAAATCCCCTTTTTACAAGAAAATAAAAGCGTTTCAGGAACGTGGCGTCTCATTTCCTTCTTCACTGAGATAGCGATTGACGATCATCATCACCTTGAAAAAGGCGTTGAGCTCCTCGCCTGTGATCTCGTCCTTCAGCTTGCGGATCGATTGGCAGATCCAGAAGGATACCTTACGAAGACAGGCGCGGCCGCTGTCGGTCAGCACCAGCTTGGCGCGATAGCGGCTTTTCTCCGGATCTTTATAGGTGACATGACCCGCCTCCAAAAGCTCGGTTGTAACCCGGGAGATCAGAGCCTTATCCACCTCACAGGCAGCGGCCAGTTCGGTAGCGGTCATTCCCTCCGGATGCCTTCCCAGCTGAAAGAGGGAAAGGGCATGAATCCCGCGCATACCCAGCGTGGACATGCGGCTGTTCTCATAGCGCTGCAGGTTTTTCGAAAGATTTTCCGCATGAACCCGAAAAAGCGCATAGCGATCGATCAGCATTCCTCTCCTCCTTCCGCGCTTTGTTGACATGTCAACATTATCGGCTACAGTATAGCACAAAGATCGGCAGATGTCAACTGCTTTTCCGTTTTTTGTAGGAAACAGAGAGATATTACCGGAAAAAAGGGCGGTTTCAGACAGACATTCCGTCCCTTTATCCTTGTACCGATGAATGAAACCTTCTCCGACCGGCGCCGGACAGGCAGAAGAAGCCCGCTGCCAAGCCCCTACTCCTATAAAGTCACCTGAGCGCCGTCGGTCAGCGTTCTGACAGATAACGCTTCCGGAAACTACCGCAATTATTTCATTTCACAGAAAAACGCCTGTATATCGTAACATATGCAGGCGTTTTATTTGATATGGTGAAATGTGCACAGGATTCTGTCAATCTTCGTTCTGTTCCGGTATGCCGGCCTCAACGGTCGGTTCTTTTTCCTCTTTTTCAATCACCTCCGCGGTACCTTCAATTATATTCACAACAAGTGAGTTAAGCTGTACTGCATTATGGGATGTAATGACCGACCTGCCGGTTTCCGTTTCAAGAGCCCCGCGGGCAATTCCCGCGACTTTACCGCCACGATGGGCAACCTCCTGGTTCTCGGCAAAAGTCTCAGGCTTTACCGCTTGGGAAATGTCCTTGGTGGAGGCTTCGGCAAGCATCGTCAAGACCAGTTCCAAATCGCTCATATTGTCCCGAAGGTTCTCTTTCTTCAAACCCTTCAGCCGCTTATATTGCCTGGTACTCATACCGGCCCACGCTCTTGTGATTTCGTCGGTAAGAATGGCGTACTCCCGCCCTTTTTCTACGCCGCGCTTCTTCCACTCATCTGTCAGTTCATTGCGGATACGAATTGACAGAAGACGCTGACCCACCCATTCCTCGGAGTAACCTTTTTTCAAATAGGTTTCCAGCGCGCGATCGATGGCCTGTTCCGGATCTATCGTCTCCTCAATCCGCTCCCGTCCGACCTGTGCAAGCCACAGTTTGAACGGTTCTGCTTTGGGCGAAGGGATAGACTGGATGATGCGCAACAGTTGTTCGGTATTGGCGACATCGGTGCTGTACCTTTTTCCGTCAGAAGAACGCATTTTCAGTTGTACGATTTTTTCGTACAACTCAACCGCGCCCTCTTTTTTCAGTTTCCTTTTTAAGTCACTCCAATAGCGGCGCGGGTTTTCTGTTCCGGTCAATGCTTCGACCACATCCACAATCGAAAAATACCACTCTTCCTTCTCCTCATCCCATGCTGTTCTGATTTTTCTGTCTTCAAAAATCTGCAGATTACCGATCGTGTCCATGATAATACCTCTTCGTCGGAATTGTAAGAGTAACACAATACAAAAATCATTCCATTATGATTCATTATAACACATTCAATACAATCTGTCAATATTATTAACACTACAAGCGCCAACTCCGCTCCTGACAAAACGACCACAAAACAGAACAGGAGCCGCCGCTTGACGCGGCAGCTCCTGTAAATCGTTATGCTTCCTTTTTGGTCGAGAGCATCTGACGCTGAGCCATAACCAGCTCGTAGTACATGCCCTTTTTCGCCATCAGCTCCTCGTGTGTTCCCTCCTCCGCCACGGTTCCCTCGGACAGAACGATCAGCCGGGTAGCGTTGCGCAGGGTGGAAAGACGGTGAGCGATGGCCAAGGTCGTGCGGTTTTTGATCAGGATCTGAAGAGCGTCCTGAATCTTCTTTTCGGTCTCGGTATCGAGAGCGCTGGTGGCCTCGTCCAAAATCAGGATCCGGGGATCGTGAAGCAGTGCCCGGGCGATAGTCACCCGCTGCCGCTCCCCTCCCGAAAGGGTGTAGCCCCGCTCGCCCACCTTGGTGTTGTAGGCATCGGGCAGCTTGATAATGAAGTCATGGGCACCCGCCAGCTTGGAGGCGGCGATAATCTCCTCCCGGGAGGCAGTGGGCTTGGCGTAAGCGATGTTGTCGTAGATCGAGCCCGAGAAAAGGAAGGTTTCCTGCAATACCGCACCGATCTGAGAGCGCAGGCACTCCTGCGAGTATTCCTTGATATTGATGCCGTCCACCAAAATCTCGCCCTCGTCCACATCGTACATCCGCATCACTAAGTTGATAAGGGTGGATTTTCCCACGCCCGAACGGCCCACAATCCCGATCATTTCCCCGGGCTTTACCGAGAGATTGATCTTTTTCAGCACCTCGTTGCGCTCGTCGTAATCGAAGGCCACATCCCGAAATTCGATATTGCCCTCAATTTTTTTCACCACCGGCTGCTCTGCATCCGAAACATCCACCTTCTCGTCCAAAATCTCAAAGACCTTGGAGGCCGAGTTGAGCATGTTCGAAAGCTGGCGGAGCAGGTTGCCGAAGAACTGCAGCGGTCCGTAGATCAGGCTCACATAAGAGGCGAACATCGAGATGGTGCCGAGGCTCATGCCGTTGTAAAGGTTGTTATAACCGTTATAATAGAGGAGGAAAAGCTCCCCAATGCCGAGAAGGAAGGTGATCAGAGGGGAAAAAATGGCGAAAAAGCGCTCGTTGCGCGTCTGAAGGGCACACTCACCGTAGGT
>CAZGQH010000161.1:0-4515 GCA_964527575.1 uncultured Lachnospiraceae bacterium | reverse complement strand
GATATCGGAGAAAAGGTGCCTATTCAGCCTTCGCCTCGCTCGCTGAGCATCTTCTGTTTCAGACTCCAGAGCTTTTCCGAAAGGTCGACATAGTAGCGGTGGGGGTTGTCCAGGCGCTTGACCTCGTCCCAAAGAGAGGCGATCTGCTCGGCGCAGTAGCTGCGGATGGTCTCGACCTCATAGCGGGGATAGACGCATTTGCCGGAAAGGAAAACCGGCTCCAGAAGAGGCTTCGCCGTGTAACCGGTCAGCGTCTTTCTCTTCCAGGTGAAGTTGGGGTCGAAGATGGTGAGGGGCTTCGTATCGTCGATCGTCTCATCCGCAAGGGTAATCAGGTCGGCGATGGCCTTGCCGCTTTCTTTATCGAAAAGGCGGTAGAGCTTCTTCGCGTGGGGATTGGTGATCTTTTCGACATTTTCGCTGATCTTGATCTTGGGGATGATCTCGCCCTTCTCGTTCTCCACCGCCGCCAGCTTATAGACGCCGCCGAAGACAGGCGAGGAGCGGGAGGTGATCAGCCGCTCGCCCACGCCGAAGGAGTCGATTTTCGCGCCCTGCTGGATCAGGTCGCGGATGATGTATTCGTCCAGCGAGTTGGAAATTACGATTTTGCAGTCGGGCAGCCCCGCCTCATCCAGCATCTTGCGGACCTTCCGGGAGAGGTAGGCCACATCCCCCGAGTCGATACGCACGGCGCACTTGGTGATATTGTGCTTTTTGAAAGCCTTGATGGCGTTGGGAACGCCGCTCTTTAAGACATTGTAGGTGTCGATCAGCAGGGTGGCGTTCGTGGGATAGATTGACAGGTAGGTATCGAAGGCCTCGAACTCGCTGTCGAACATCTGCACCCAGGAGTGCGCCATGGTGCCTCCGGCAGGAACGCCGTAGCGCTCCTCAGCGATGGTGCAGGCCGAGCCGGCGCAGCCGGCGATGTAGGCGGCGCGTGCGCCGAGAATCGCCCCGGCGGTGCCCTGTGCCCGGCGGGAGCCGAACTCCGATACCGGCCGTCCCTCGGCAGCTCCTACAATGCGGGCGGTCTTGGTGGCGATCAGCGATTGGTGATTTAAGGAGAGAAGCACGAAGGTCTCGATAAACTGCGCCTCAATGGCGGGGGCGCGGACGGTCAGAATCGGCTCGCCGGGGAAGATGGGCGTGCCCTCGGGCACGGCCCAGATGTCGCCGGTAAAGCGGAAGGAGGCAAGATAGGTGAGAAATTCTTCGCTGAAGACCCCTTTGCTCCGCAGACAGGCGATGTCCTCCTCCGAGAAGGAGAGATCGTTGATATAGTCGATCAGCTGGTCAAGGCCTGCCGCTACCGCAAAGCCTCCGCCGTCGGGAATGTCCCGGAAGAAGACGTCAAAGTGGGCGATGACATGGCTCTTGCCGCAGGCAAGGTAGCCGTTGCCCATGGTCAGCTCATAAAAGTCGCAGAGCATGGTGTAATTTTCACGGATTTTTGGTGTGTCGCAGTTGTTCATGTCGGTTTTCCTTTCGCTTTATCGGTCTTATCCGATTTTGGTATGCAAAAAGCCGCAAAGACGATGGAACGGCTCTGCGGCAAGGGTGGTGTTCTGCCGCAGGTCATGCTGCCTTCCGGCTGAGAGATATTATTTTTTCTGCCTTTTGGGAAAAAGGCGGCGGAGAGCGCCGCGAAAGAAAGCGGCGGCGCGGCGGAAGGGGCGGGAGCGCATCCGGCGCGCCGCATAGCGGCGGACCGCAGGATCCTCCACCGAATAGTAGCGCTCACCCCGGTAAAAGCCCGCCATTTTGGCAAAAATCATCGCGTCGGTGACCCCTTTTTCGATTTCGGTCTGGTTGTCGCCGCAGCAGTCGTAGCTCTCCTTTCGCACCTTCAGGATGCGGTGGAGCACATACTGCCCGTTTGCCCGCTTATAAAAGGGAACATCCCCGCGGGAAAGTCGGCCGGTCACCGGAACCAGTACCACCGGGTTTTCGTGATGGCGGAGAAGGGGCTGCATGGAGGTGCCGCCGGGGGTGAAGATCAGCGTGCCGTTTTCCTGTAAAATCTCCTCGTAGGACTTCTGGGACTCAGTCATCGAGAAGCTCGGCGCGGGTCAGCTTTTTCAGGAAAAGATCCACATCGTTTTCCACGACATCCCGCTCCACGTCGTACTTGTCCAGCATAGCGCGGATGAGGTCGGCCCGCTCGCATCCCTCGATAAGCATGTCCCACAGCATGTGAGCCGAGCCCGAAAGGGTAATCATCATGTTTTTGTACTTCTCTACGTTGGCGCCTGTGGGAACCACGATTTCGGCCTCGCCGCATTTTCTCAGGATAAAGCCTTCCTTCAGTTTCATGGTGTTTCTTCCTTTCGTCATTCAGTCGGTTTGTAACAGGATTTTCGAAGCCGTCAGAGCGGCGTTTTGCGTGGGAGTACAGTGGAGGCACCAGACCGGACAGCTTTCCAAAAGCTCATTTACCAGGTCGATGGTGCGGAGGTAGTCCGCTTCTTTCGCGGGGCGGTAGATCTGGTTGAAAAGAAGCCCCAGAACGGCAGCCGGTGCTGCCCGCTCGATCGAATCGGTCTCTCCCCGCTTCAGCAGCACAAGCCCCTTTAAGGGCACGGCGGTATTGGTGTCCAGGTCGTGCTTGCCGCTCCAGGGGGTGCCGCAGGCGTAAAAGACGCCGTCGATCTTTCGGATCAGGGGCTTGTCATCGTTGATCATCACCACCCGCTCACCGAGGGTTTCCCGCCAAAGCCGGGCGTGGGTGGACTTTCCGGTGCCGCTGGGGGCTAAAAAGAGGTAGGCTTTTCCGTCTACGGCAAGAGCTGAGCCGTGCATCAGAAAGCCGTCGTAATCGAGAAATTTGGTGCAGAGATAGCGGTAAATGGCGAGATATTCGCTGTAGGCGGGGGGAAAGTCGAGGCTTTGGCGGATTTCCTCCTCAACCTCTCTCTCCACATAATCATCCCCGAAATCCACAATAAAATCGGGCTTCTCGGTCGTGAGGTAGTCGGCGATCTGTCGATTCAAAATGGGGTTCTCGCGGCGGATATCGGCCACCAGTCCCGCAATCTTCAGTCTCGGCATAATAAAATCCCGCTTTCGTTCACCAAATGATAATATCTTGTACCCATAATCGAAACAATTCTGTGGTATAAAGGAAGGGAATTATTTTTCATCGGTTCCGTTCCTTTTCACGGATAGTATATCACTTTTTCTCAGGAATGTCAAGAAAACGCCGCTATTTTGCAAGAAAGCGTGAGGAATTTATGTTCGGATATGTGCGCCCCCGCAAGGCGGAACTGAAGATCAAGGAATTTGACTATTACCGCTCGGTTTACTGCGGTCTCTGTCAGGCCGAGAAGAAGCTCTCCCGCCGTCTGCGCCTTCTTTTGAGCTACGATCTGGTGGCGTTGGCGCTGCTTCGGATCGGTACGGCGGAGGAGTGCTCGGCTTTCTGCCAAAAGCGCTGTCCCCGCCATCCCTTCGGGGGACGTGTCTGCGTGGATGAGTCCCCGGCGCTGGCCTTTACCGCCTCTGTTGCGGCGATTTTAGTGACCTATAAGTTGCTCGACGATCTGGCCGACGAGAAGGGAAGAAAGCGCTTTTCGGCAAAGCTGATGCTTCGGGGCGCGAAGCGGGCGATGAAGGCTTCGCCCCTTCCTGAACTGGAGGATTTCGTGCGGGAGAAGCTGGCGGCGCTGACCGCCTTGGAAAAAGAAGGCAAGGAGGGCGTCTACGGCGGCGCGGAGATTTTCGGCAGTCTTTTGGGCGGTGTGTTCGCCTTTGACGGGTTCGCCGGTCTTCCCCCGCTCACCCGGGAGCAGACTCTCTGCCTTCGCGAGATCGGCTATCGGGTGGGGCGCTTTATCTACATTCTGGATGCCTACGCCGACCGGGAAGAGGATAAAAAGCTGGGAAAATACAATCCCTTCCTTCTTTCCGGGGAAGATACCGACAGTGAAGAGGCCGCCTCCTCGCTGCTGGCCGCCCTGGACATGGAGTGCGCCGGGGCGCTGTCGGCTCTCGACTTACTTTCGCTGGCCGATCCCGGCATCGAAAACATTCTCCGCAATCTTTTCGGCATGGGGCTTCACGATTCTGCCGAAAAGGTGATCCTTAAGAAAGAAAAAATAACCCACCACAAGGAGCTTGACCATGAATAAAGATCCCTACAAGGTTCTGGGCGTTTCCCCCGAAGCGACCGATGCGGAGATAAAAAAGGCCTATTATGAGCTGGCGAAAAAATACCACCCCGACAACTGTCCGAACGAGGATCTCAAGAATTTAGCTTCCGAGAAGATGAAGGAGATCAACGAGGCCTACGATACCCTCAAGGCCTGGCGGGCGGAGGGAAAGACCGGCAATCCTTCCGCCGGAGCTGGCGGGACCGGCAGCGGCTCTTCCGCCGATCCGCTTTACAGCCGCATCCGCGTCATGCTGAACGAAAACCGCATCCCTGAGGCCGACAGCCTGCTGGAGGGAGTGGCCTACAACCAGCGGGGCCCCGAGTGGTGCTTTCTCAAGGGCGTGGTCTATATGCGTCTC
>CAZGQH010000160.1:0-4549 GCA_964527575.1 uncultured Lachnospiraceae bacterium | reverse complement strand
CGTGCGGATGTCAAACTCGCAGGCGGCGTTGCAGACCCCCTCGGTCTCAAGGGCGTAGACCTTCAGCTCGGCGTAGTGGGTGGTGGCAGCGCAGCAGGCGCCCAGCGCCCGCACCTTTTCCACAATCGCCACCGCCAGCGCGGCTCCCTCCACCGGGTCGGTTCCCGCCCCCAGCTCGTCAAAGAGCACGAGGCTTCCCGGCCCTGCCGTCCGCAGGATCCGCACGATGCTGGTCATATGGGCGGAGAAGGTGGAGAGCGACTGCTCAATCGACTGCTCGTCCCCGATATCGGCATAGACCGACTCGAAGATCCGCACCCGCGAGCCGTCCCGGCAGGGGATATGCAGCCCCGCCTGGGTCATGAGAGTGAGAAGGCCGAGGGTCTTCAGCGTAACCGTTTTGCCGCCGGTATTGGGGCCGGTGATGATGAGCGAATCGAAGTCCCCCCCGATCCGGATATCCACCGGCACCACCCTATCCTTGTTGAGCAGGGGATGCCGCGCCCCCATCAGGTTGGTCTCTCCCTCCTCGCTCACCATGGGGCAGGTACCCCGCAGCGCCCAGGAGAGTTCGGCCTTGGCGAAGATGAAGGCCAATTCCGTGACATTCAGATAATTGAAGATGAGAAGCTCGGAAATCGCCGCCACCTCTCCCGAGAGGTCGTGCAGAATCTTCTCGATCTCCTTTGCCTCGGCAAGCTCCAGCTCCTTTAAGGCATTGTTCTGCTCCACCACCGCTATCGGCTCCACGAAAATCGTGGCGCCTGAGGAGGAGGTGTCATGGACAAGCCCCTTGATCTCGCCCTTGTGCTCGGCCTTGACCGGGATGACATACCGCCCGTTCCGCAGGGTGACGATGTTGTCCTGCAGAATCTTCTGATAGGCGTCCCCCGAAATAAACTTCTGCAGAATTTCCCGCACCTTACTGTTGGCGTTTTTGATGGCGCGGCGGATCTCGTAGAGCTTGGGCGAAGCGTCGTCGGCAATCATATCCTCCGCCACAATGGCGCGTTTGATGGCGCTCTCCACCCGGCCGTTGGGCAAAAGGCGGGAGAAAAGCTCGGTGAGAGAACCGGCAGTGGTTCCCTTTTCCCCGGCGTAGGCCACCAGCCGTGACACCACATGCAAAAGGTCGGCCACATCCAAAAGCTCCCGCGGCGTCAGCGTAGCGCCTTTGGCCGCCCGCTCGGCGGATGGCGTCACATCCACCACGCCCCCGAAGGAGGGATTGCCGTTGGAGGCCGACATGGCCTTGGCGTCGGTGGTCTCCCGCAGGCGCTTGGCCACCTCCACCGGATCGCCGGAAGGAGTGAGCGTCCGCGCCATCGCCTTTGCCCCCTCGGTGGCGGCATGGGAGGCCAGAAGCTCGGTTATTTTATAAAATTCCAGTGTCGTCAGTGCTTTTGTAAAATCGTTCATTTTTCTGTTTTATTGTTTATATAATTCGATGTAAAAAATCCAGTGTATCAAAATTTCTTCCCACATGATAGAGTAAAAAGCGCTCGGAAACCCGGGAAAATTCTTCAAGCAGCCCCTCTTCTGCCGAGAAGGAGAAGATCTTTTTGTCCTCGCAGTCCAGCACATAGCGGTAGAGCGAGAGCGCCCCGCCGGAGAGGGGCACCAAAAGCTGCTCCTCTCCATCCAAAGAGGGACGCTCCTCAAAAGTACAGTCGGCACAGATAGGAAGCCCCTCCGAAAGATTCAGCCATCCCTCCGAAAAATCCCTCTTTCCGCAGAGCGAACAGGCCGAGAGGTCGGGGGCAAGACCGAGCAAGGCGGTCAGGCGCACCTCAAAAACGCCCTTGATCTTGAAAAAAGAATCGCTCTTCTTTCCCAGCCGGTAGAGAGTGTTGAGAAAAAGCCGGAGAATCCCCTCCGCCTCCTCCCCTTCCACCGTGACCGCCCCCACCAGCTCGGCAAAATAGTTGGCGCAGGCGATGGCCTCCAGCGAGGAGCGAAGCTCAAAAAAGGTCTCCAAAACCTCCGCCTCCTCCAGCATGTAAAGCTCTCCCTTCTCCGAAAGGAGCATATCCGAGTAGGCATAGAGCTGAGAGGCGGCAAAGCGCCGGCTCTTCAGCGACCGCACCCCCTGACAGCGTGCGGTGATCTTCCCAAGGGTAGGGGTGAGCAGGGTGAGGAGCTTGTCCGCCTCCCCCACCGAGACCTCGCGGATCACCACCGCCCGGGTACTCAGTGTTTGCTTGGGCATCTCCCCTCACTCCCTTCTTCTCAAACCGCTGTCAAAAAAACTACCGGCGGTCAGTTTTCACCGGGATTCATTCCGGGGCGGTAGCCGAAATCGCTCACCGCCGAGGGCTTATCCCTCCAGTTCTCCCGGACTCTTACCCAGAGGTCGAGGTAGATCTTCACCCCGAAAAACTTCTCCAGATCCTCCCGGGCATAGCTGCCGATGGTCTTTAAGTTCGAACCGTTCTTGCCGATGAGAATCCGCTTGTGGGACTCTCTCTCGCAGTAGATCTCCGCCCGGATCTTGATCAGCTCCCGCCCCTCGGTAAACTCCTCGATCACCACGGCACAGCCGTGGGGGATCTCGTCGTCACAGGTACGGAGAATCTTCTCCCGGATCACCTCGGAGGCGATCTGCCGCTCGGGCTGATCGGTCAGCTCGTCCTCGGGGAAGATCCACTCCCCCTCGGGCAGAATCTTTTCCACTTCGGAAAGGACAATCTTCACCCCGTCGTTCTTCAGGGCCGACATGGGCACCACCGAAGCGTAGTCCCCCAGCGCGGAATAGGCGGTGATGGTCTTGGCGATCACTTCCGGCGAGGAGAGGTCGGTCTTGTTGAGAACCAAAATCACCGGCAGCAAGAGACTCTTCAACTTGCTAAGCAGCTTTTTCTCGATATCCCCCGGCTCGTAACCGGCATCCGCCACTAAAATCGCCCCGTCCACATCCGACACCGCTCCGTTGATGGCCTTGACCATGTAGGTGCCAAGGGAGGTCTTCGGCTTGTGCATCCCCGGCGTGTCGAGGAAGACGAACTGGTTCTCCCCCTCGGTGAGAATGCCGGTGATGCGGTTGCGGGTGGTCTGGGGCTTCTTCGACACGATCGAGATCTTCTCCCCCAAAAGCGCGTTGAGAAGGGTAGACTTTCCCACATTGGGGCGCCCCACAATGGCGATAAATCCTGTCTTTTTCATACTATCCTCTTTATATATTTCTGTCTTACTTAATGCCGGGCAAGTCCCATGGCGGAAAGAACCGCTTCCTGCCGGGCAAACATCTCGCTCTCCGCCGCCCTGCCCTCTTCGTGATCGTAGCCCAAGAGGTGCAGAACCGAATGTACCACCAAAAAAGCCACCTCCCGCTCGAGGCTGTGCCCGTACTCCTCCGCCTGGGAGGCGGCCTTTTCAAGGGAGAGAACGATATCCCCCAAAACCACCCGCTCTCCGTCCTCAAAGTCCTCATCGAACATGGGAAAAGAGAGCACATCGGTAGGACGGTCCACCTTCCGATACTCCCGGTTCAGGGCGTGAATGGCCTCATTATCCACCAGCGTCACCGACACCTCGGCAGGAGCATCAAACTCCTCCCGGGCAAGTGCCTCCCGCACCGCCTGCCGGACAAGCTGCCGCAGGGCGGGCGGAAAGGGCAGCTTCTTCTGGTCGTTGGTGATATAGATTTTATGTTTATAGCTCATGCGTTTCTCTCCCCTCCCTCGCTCCGGCGGCGGGTAAAGGTCTTCTTCGCGTGCCGCTCGCCCTCCCGGGCGCTTCTCTCCCGCGCATTCGTATCCCGCGCGTGCTTCTCATAGGCCAGAATGATCTTCTGCACCAGCCGATGGCGCACCACATCCTTTTCGGTAAAGCGATGAATGGCGATCTCCTCGATGCCGTCGAGAATCTTCAATGCCTCCACAAGGCCGCTGGCCTTGCCGAAGGGAAGGTCGGTCTGGGTGATATCCCCGGTGACCACCGCCTTGGAGCTCACCCCCAGACGGGTCAGGAACATCTTCATCTGCTCGGGGGTAGTGTTCTGCGCCTCGTCCAGAATGATAAAGCTGTCGTCCAGCGTACGGCCCCGCATATAGGCCAGGGGAGCGATCTCGATCACGCCCTTTTCCACATTCCGGGCGTAACCCTCGGGCCCCATCATCTCAAAGAGCGCGTCGTAAAGCGGCCGCAGATAGGGGTCAATCTTGCACTGCAGATCCCCCGGCAGATAGCCCAGCTTCTCCCCGGCCTCCACGGCGGGGCGGGTGAGAATAATCCGCACCACCTCCCGCCGGCGGAGCGCCGAGACCGCCATGGCCACCGCTAAGAAGGTCTTGCCGGTACCGGCAGGTCCCACGCCGAAGACCACCGTGTTCGAGGCGATCTTATCCACATATTTCTTCTGCCCCACCGTTTTGGCCTTGATGGGCTTTCCCTTGGAGGTGATGCAAATACAGCCCTTTTCCAGCTCGGAAAGCTCGCTCTCCTCCCCGTCGGCAACCATAGTCATGACATATTCGGTGCGCTGAGGCGTGATATCCTCCCCCAAAACCGCCAGCTTTTTCATATAGTCCAGCGTGCGAAGGGCTGCCGA
>CAZGQH010000159.1:0-4558 GCA_964527575.1 uncultured Lachnospiraceae bacterium | reverse complement strand
TCATATCAGATCGGCGCCCGGGTCAGATTGTCCATCGAGGAATCGAGAAGGTGAAAGCCGTGGGTATGCCAAAGAGGATAGCGCAGCGAAAAACGGCAGCCCGCCACTGTCACGTCCCGCGCCTCCTTGAGGGCCGATTCCCCGTCGGCAGGCCCGGCAAACACGCAGTTTTCTACCCGCGTTCCGGTCAAATTGTAAAGCGCACGTTCCTCATCGTAGGTTTGATTTTTGATTGTTCTGATTTCCATATTGTCCACCCGTTTATGTACCTTGCTTCGCAATCAAGTTGTTGTATTCCAAATCCAAAAGAAATTCTTTCCGGTCAAGACGGCCGCCATAGCCGCCGAGATTCCCCTTGCCCACCACCCGGTGGCAGGGGATCACCAACATCAGCCGGTTCTTGCCGCAGGCGTTTCCCACCGCACGAAAGCTGCGCGGCGAACCGATCCGGGCGGCGATATCGCCATAGGTGACCACCTCCCCGTAAGGGATCCCGGTCAGCGCTGTCAGCACCTTTTTTTCAAATTCGCTCCCCTCGAGCCGATAAGGGATATCGAAAGAAAAACGCTCGCCGGCAAAATATTCCGAGACCTCACGAAAGACCCGATCGGAAAAATCAGAAGGACAGTTTTCACCGAAAGGCATATCCTCCAAAGAGAGCGCAGTCAGGCATTCGCCTTCATAGCCCACTCGGATTAGACCCAACTGCGAGGGATAAAAGGCGTTTTTTTCCATATTGCCCTCTCCTTTCTATCGAAACATCAAATTTCACTCGAAACTCGAATTTCAATTGAAATTCGAATCAAAAATAATCATAGCACAAAGCGCCCGGAATGTCAATCATCCGACCGGGTATTTTCCCGGAAGCTGTTTTTCGACAAAACTTTGAAAAACAGGCTTTGCTGAGGAGTACCCGCGCCGCTCCGATTCCTTACAACCCTCCCACGATAAAATCCGATTCTTTTCTCATTTTTTTGCCTTTTTGAAAAACCCGCCTTCTTTTGGCATTGACTTCTCTTTCCGGTTGTGATAAAATAAAAAACGTTGTTTTCGTATATAGGAAAGCCGCATCGGCATCAAAAGCAAAGGATGGAACCATGGGTCATGAGAAAAGGTTTTGACAACGAAAAGTATATCCGTATGCAATCGGAAAAGATCCGTTCCCGGATCGACGCCTTCGGCGGAAAGCTTTATCTGGAATTCGGAGGCAAGCTCTTCGACGACTATCATGCCTCCCGGGTACTGCCCGGCTTTGAGCCCGACAGCAAGGTAAAAATGCTTCTCACCCTCAAGGATCTTGCCGAGATCGTTCTTGTAATTTCGGCGGACGACATTGAGAAAAACAAGCTCCGGGGCGACCTTGGCATCACCTACGATGCCGACGTGCTCCGCCTGATCGACGCTTTCCGCAGCATCGGTCTCTTTGTCGGCAGTGTGGTCATCACCCAGTTCAAGGGGCAGACCAATGCCGAGGTCTTTGAAAAGCGGCTGAAGAGCCTGGATGTGCCAGTATACCGCCACTATCCCATCGCCGATTATCCCACCAACATTCCCCTCATTGTCAGCGAAGACGGCTACGGCAAAAACGATTACATAAAGACCTCCCGCAATTTGGTGGTCATCACGGCACCGGGACCGGGCAGCGGCAAAATGGCGGTATGTCTTTCCCAGCTCTATCACGACCATCTCCGGGGCATCAGCGCGGGCTACGCCAAGTTTGAGACCTTCCCCATCTGGAATATCCCCCTGAAGCATCCGGTAAATCTGGCTTACGAAGCGGCCACCGCCGACCTCAATGACCTCAACATGATCGATCCCTTCCATCTCGAGGCCTACGGCGAAACCACCGTCAACTATAACCGGGACATCGAAATCTTTCCGGTATTAAAAACCATCTTTGACAAGATCTTCGGAACCTGTCCCTATAAGTCCCCCACCGATATGGGAGTCAACACCGCCGGCCTCTGCATCTACGACGACGATGCGGTAAAGGAAGCCTCCAAGCAGGAGATCATCCGCCGCTATTACAACTCGCTGGTTTCGCTCCGGCAGGGCAAGGCCGAGGCCGACGAAGTTTATAAAATCGAACTCATCATGAATTCTCTCGGCATCACCACCGACATCCGCAAGACCGTGCAGGCGGCAGTCGGGCTGGCCGAGAAAAATGCCTCCCCCGCCGTCGCCATCGAGCTTCCCGACGGCCGGCTGGTCACCGGCAAGACCTCTTCCCTTCTCGGCGCCTCTTCGGCCGCCCTTCTCAACAGCCTGAAGCTTCTGGCCGGCATCGACGACGAGACGCACCTGATCTCTCCCACGGTCATCGAGCCGATTCAGCACCTGAAGGTCGAGCATCTCGGAAACCGCAATCCCCGGCTTCACACCGACGAGGTACTGATCGCACTGGCGGTCTGCGCCACCACCGACAGCAACGCAGCCGAGGCCATCGAACAGCTCGACAAGCTCAAGGGCAGCGACGCTCACTCCTCGGTGATCCTCTCCCATGTGGACGAAAATCTCTTCCACAAGCTGGGCGTAAACATCACCTGCGAACCCCGCTATCAGACCAAAAAGCTCTATCATAAATAATCCGATATAAATTCGCGATAAACGAAAGGACCCGTGCCATGACGAACCTTCTTATTCCCGAAGGCTACCACTCCCTTCTCAACCTCCGTCAGACCCAGATCGCCATCAAAAAAGTCAAGGACTTCTTCGAACGGGATATCGCAATCCAGCTCAATCTGACCCGGGTCTCCGCCCCCATGTTCGTGGAGGCGGACAGCGGCCTCAACGACAATTTGAACGGCGTGGAACGCCCGGTGGACTTTGACACCGTGGGCGGCAGCGGCAAACAGCTTGAAATCGTACACTCCCTTGCCAAATGGAAACGGATCGCCTTAAAGGAATACGGCTTCGAAGTCGGCGAAGGGCTTTACACCGATATGAACGCGATCCGCCGTGACGAGGAGCCCGACAATCTCCATTCCTTCTTTGTGGATCAGTGGGACTGGGAAAAGATCATCACCAAAGAGCAGCGGAATGTTGAGACACTGAAGCATGCGGTGCTGCAGATCTACCGGGCTCTGAAGCATACCGAAAAATACATCGTGGACGATTACGATTTCATCGGCCGCCTTCTGCCCGATGAAATCACCTTTGTCACCACCGAAGAATTGGAAGCCCGCTGGCCGGATGCCACGCCCAAAGAACGGGAATACAACATCGTCAAGGAGTGCGGCGCAGCCTTCATCATGAAGATCGGCGGCGCGCTGAAGTCGGGCAAGCCCCACGATGGACGCGCTCCCGACTACGACGACTGGGAGCTCAACGGCGACATCGTAGTCTACTATCCGGTGCTCGACCAGCCCTTTGAAATCTCCTCCATGGGCATCCGGGTGGACGAAGAGGCGCTGCTCCGCCAGCTGAAGCTCCGGGGCTGCGAGGATCGTCTCTCCCTTCCCTTCCACAGCGCCCTCATGCGGGGCGAGCTGCCCTACACCATCGGCGGCGGCATCGGCCAGTCCCGCATCTGCATGTTTTTCCTCCGCAAGGCCCATATCGGCGAGGTACAGTCCTCCCATTGGCCGAAAGAGATGGTTGCAGCATGCAGTGAGCACGGGATCAAGCTGCTTTAAGCGACAACAAAAAAATCCGAAGGAAAACTCCTTCGGATTTTTTGATGGATACAGAAAACCGCTCTACCGCCGGGCGAAGAGACCCTCTCCCTCCAAAAGCGCCGTGATGCGGGCCATGGAGGCATGAAACTCCTCGTCATTCGAGTTTTCAAAAACCAGAAGATCCTCCCGGTCGGAAGAATCGTCCAGCTCCCGGGGGATCGAGAAATCGCATCCCGCCAGATACTCCTCCCAGTTAGCAAGCTTCCAGCGGTCACGGTCGCTGTTCCGCTCGATCATGCGCTGTTTCACCACCTCGATGTCGGTTCTGACCCAGACCACGGTCAGCCTTGCCCCTTTTTCGGCGAGCTTTCCCCGCAGCGTGTCCATGTAGTCCCGATTCCGCACTTCCTTGGTAAAGGGAGCGTTGATGAGGACAATATCCTCGTAGTCGAGTGCCTCCAGCGCCAGTGCCACCACTGTTTCATACTCCGCATCGCGGATATGTGTCTGAAAAAAGTCCGAGCTCCGGTTATAGGGCTCCCCCGCCGCGGAAAAGATCTGCTTCGACAGGGGAATCAGCGTGTCCTTATCGAGATAGACCACATGGTCAAGACGCTCCGCCAATTTTTTCGAGACATAGGTCTTGCCGCTGGCCGGAGGCGATGTCACCAAAAGCAGCCGTTTCATCCCTTTCACCTCACGATTTTTTCTTATTATCCGCCGATTTCTCCGCTTTTATGAAAAAACTTTGCGAAAATACCGGATTTTCCCGCATCTCACGCCAATTCAGCCCAATTAAAACCCTGCGGTATAAACAAAACTCCTCACCGCCGAAAAACGGCTGCGTGAGGAGTTTCGTTATCGGTTATTCCTTCCAGATAAAATGGTAATTGATCGCTTCCCCGACGTCGACAAGGATATTCTGTCCGGTGCAGAAGCGG
>CAZGQH010000158.1:0-4582 GCA_964527575.1 uncultured Lachnospiraceae bacterium | reverse complement strand
GATCTTCCTGGCAGCGGCGACCGCGGCCAACAAGGCGCGGATTCCGCTGGCCAAGCAGGCAGTGGAAGAGACCGGCATGGGCATCGTGGAAGACAAGGTCATCAAGAACCACTATGCGGCCGAGTACATCTACAACACCTATAAGGACACCAAGACCTGCGGCGTGATCGAGGAGGACAAGGCCTTCGGCATCAAGAAGATCGCCGAACCCATCGGCCTCATCGCCGCGGTCATCCCCACTACGAACCCCACCTCGACGGCGATCTTCAAGACCCTGCTGGCTCTGAAGACGAGAAACGGCATCATCATCAGCCCTCACCCCCGCGCCAAGAAATCGACCATCGCCGCCGCGAAGGTGGTGCTGGAGGCGGCAGTGGCCGCCGGCGCTCCCGAGGGCATCATCGACTGGATCGACATTCCCAGCCTGGAGATGACCAACCTCGTCATGAAGGAAGCCGACATTATCCTCGCCACGGGAGGCCCCGGCATGGTGAAGGCCGCCTACTCCTCCGGTAAGCCGGCACTGGGCGTGGGTGCGGGCAATACCCCCGCCATCATCGACGACACCGCCGATCTGGTGCTGGCCGTCAACTCGATCATCCACTCCAAGACCTTCGACAACGGCATGATCTGCGCCTCCGAGCAGTCGGTCATCGTCCTCGACCGTGTCTATGACGCGGTGAAGGCCGAGTTCGCCGGAAGAGGCTGCTACTTCCTCAATCCCGAGGAGACCGAGAAGGTCCGCAAGACCATCCTCGTCAACGGCGCCCTCAACGCCAAGATCGTGGGCCAGAAGCCGGTGACCATCGCATCGCTTGCCGGCGTTACCGTTCCCGAAGGCACCAAGATCCTCATCGGCGAAGTGGAGAGCGTGGAGCTTTCCGAGGAGTTCGCCCATGAGAAGCTCTCGCCGGTTCTTGCTATGTACCGGGCGAAGGATATCGGCGACGCCTTCGACAAGGCCGAGCACCTCATTGCCGACGGCGGCTACGGCCACACCTCCTCGATCTATCTCAACGCCGTCACCGAGAAGGATAAGCTCGAAGAGTTTGCCGCCCGGATGAAAACCTGCCGTATCTTGGTGAACACCCCCTCCTCCCAGGGCGGTATCGGCGATATCTACAACTTCAAGCTGGCTCCCTCCCTCACCCTGGGCTGCGGCTCCTGGGGCGGCAACTCGGTCTCCGAGAATGTGGGGGTCAAGCACTTACTCAACATCAAGACGGTGGCCGAGAGGAGAGAGAATATGCTGTGGTTCCGCGCACCTGAGAAGATCTATCTGAAGAAGGGCTGCCTGCCGGTGGCGCTCGACGAGCTGAAGACTGTCATGGGCAAGAAGAAGGCCTTCATTGTCACCGACAGCTTCCTCTACCACAACGGCCACACCAAGCCCATCACCGATAAGTTAGACGAAATGGGCATCCGCCACACCACCTTCTTTGATGTGGCTCCCGATCCCACCCTGGCCTGCGCCAAGGCCGGCGCCGAGCAGATGAAGTCCTTTGAGCCCGATGTCATCATCGCCTTAGGCGGCGGCTCGGCCATGGACGCGGCCAAGATCATGTGGGTGCTCTACGAGCATCCCGAAGCAGACTTCATGGATATGGCCATGCGCTTCATGGATATCCGGAAGAGAGTCTACACCTTCCCCAAGATGGGTGAGAAGGCCTACTTCGTGGCCATCCCCACCTCGGCGGGTACCGGCTCGGAGGTCACTCCCTTCGCGGTCATCACCGACGAGAAGAGCGGCGTGAAGTATCCCTTGGCCGACTATGAGCTGCTTCCCAACATGGCCATTGTGGACGCCGACTTCCACATGACGGCACCCCGCGGTCTGACGGCCGCTTCGGGTATCGACGCAGTGACCCATGCCCTCGAGGCCTATGCCTCCATGATGGCCACCGACTACACCGACGGCCTTGCCCTTCGCTCCCTGAAGATGGTCTTCGAATACCTTCCCCGCGCCTATGACAACGGCCCGAACGACGCCGTTGCCCGGGAGAAGATGGCCAACGCCGCTACCATGGCGGGCATGGCCTTCGCCAACGCCTTCCTGGGCGTCTGCCACTCCATGGCACACAAGCTGGGTGCCTTCCACCACCTGCCGCACGGCGTGGCCAACGCTCTCATGATCGACGAGGTGCTGCGCTTCAATGCGGCGGAGGTTCCTGCCAAGATGGGCACCTTCCCCCAGTACGATCATCCTCACACCCTGGCCCGTTATGCCGAGATCGCCGACTACCTGGGCCTTGGCGGCTCGACCGACGAGGAGAAGCTGGCAAATCTCATCGCCGCCATTGACGGGCTCAAGGCCAAGGTGGGCATCAAGGCGACCATCAAGGAATATGTACCCGACGAGGCCGACTTCCTCGCCCGGCTCGATGACATGGTGGAGCAGGCCTTCGACGACCAGTGCACCGGCGCCAACCCCCGGTATCCTCTCATGAGCGAGATCCGCGACATGTATCTCAACGCCTACTACGGCAAGACCTTCACCGAGAAGGAGATCCCCTCCGCTCCCGATGATTCCGCACTCCCCACCGATTCGGTCAAAAAGCCCTATCGCAAAGCGAAAAAAGTCTGATTTAAAATTTCGATAATATACAGGAGGATTTTTGCATATGAAACTCGATACCATTGTATCGGTCCGTGCGACCAAGACCATCTACCGGGACGGCGACAGCGCCGTCAAGGTCTTCAACGAAGGCTACAAAAAATCCGACATTCTCAATGAGGCTCTCAACCACGCCCGGGTGGAGGAAACCGGTCTTTCAGTTCCCGAGCTGCGGGAAGTGGGCATGGTGGACGGCAAGTGGGCCATCGTTACCAAATTTGTAGAGGGCAAAACCCTCGCCCAGCTGATGGAAGAAACCGATGACGAAGAGAAAAAGGACGAATACTTAAACCTCTTCGTGGATCTCCAGCTTTCGGTTCACGCCAAGCGCTCTCCCCTGCTCTCCAAGCTCAAGGACAAGATGAACATGAAGATCACCCAGTCGGGTCTTGATGCCACCACCCGCTACGACCTGCACACGCGGTTGGAATCCCTGCCCAAGCACAACAAGGTCTGCCACGGCGACTTCAACCCCTCCAACATCATCATTACCGCCGACGGCACTCCCTATATTCTCGACTGGTCCCACGCCACCCAGGGCAATGCCTCGGCCGACGCCGCCCGCACCTACCTGCTCTTTTCCCTCACCGGAGACGAGACGCTGGCCGAGAAGTATCTCACCCTCTTCTGCAAGAAGAGCGACACCGCCCGGCAGTATGTGCAGAAGTGGATTCCCATCGTAGCGGCCTCCCAGCTGGTCAAGGGAAAGCCCGAGGAGCGCGAGCTTCTCATGCGTTGGGTCGATGTGGTAGATTACGAATAAGAAAAATGCTGAAAATCGGAATTACCGGCCGTGAGGAAGTCCTCGTCACAGCCGACAACACCGCCGAGGCCATGGGGAGCGGAACGCTTCCGGTCTTTGCCACCCCGGCCATGATCGCCCTGATGGAAAAGACAGCCTACAAAAGCGTGGCGGATTTCCTCGAAGAAGGCTGCGGCAGCGTAGGCACCCTTCTCTCGGTGAAACACACCGCCGCCACGCCCCTTGGCATGAAGGTCACCTGCGAAAGCATTCTCACCGAGATCGACGGCCGCAGACTTGTCTTCTCGGTCAGGGCTTATGACGAGGTCGGCCTCATCGGCGAAGGCACGCACGAGCGCTTTATCGTCCAGAACGAAAAGTTTCTGCAAAAGACAAACGCCAAAAAACAGAAATGACAAAAACAGTCTGCCTTGAGAACAAGGCAGACTGTTTTTTTGTTTTTCATAGACTTCGGTCGGAAAACCGGAGGAATTTTTCGTACAAAAAAGGTTCCCCCTGTGTTATTTTTGTAATATTCCACAAAAAAAACAGCATTTTAAACAAAGAAACAATAAACCACACTTTTTCTTTTCTTTTTATGCTATAATAAGGCATTCTAATTTGTGACACTGGGAGAGTCTTATGAAAATATTGAAAAAAGTGCTGGTCCTCACACTCATTCTGTCCCTGCTGATTCCCACAATGACTGTTTTTTCCTCGTCTTCGGCAGAGGAAAACGAAAGCACCCAAAAGCTCTTTTTCTCTTCTTTTGAAAAGGAAGACGGAAATCTTCTGCTTCAGTCCGAACTCGATCAAAATACCCTGTCCTCCGTCGAAGCCTGCAACTTCGGCAGTACCGTTACAAGCAATTTCTCTTCTCTGGTTCTCCCCACCTCTCTGGACGGAACGCCCGACGGCTTTTCCGGCGAGGGAAAGATCAATCTTTTTGACGGCAGCGCCGATACCAAATTCTGCATTGATCAATCCAAAATCAACGGAGAGTATCCCGTCACGGTCATTTTTAGCCTCTCGGTTCCCTGCACGCTCACATCCTATTCCCTGACCTCCGCCAACGACGCGGAAGCGCGCGATCCGAAAAACTGGACCTTCTATGGCTCCACCGACGGTGAGACATGGACCGCGCTGGACAGCCGCACCGGCGTCACCTTTTCCGCCCGCAAGAAATCCCAAAGCTTTTCCATCGCGGACAACGCCACGGAATACAG
>CAZGQH010000157.1:0-4597 GCA_964527575.1 uncultured Lachnospiraceae bacterium | reverse complement strand
CTTTGCGGCATATCTTCCGGGCGCTTCGCCGTGTGCTGCGGGAGGAGGATGACCTGCGGGTGATTTATCCCCTCCACGAAAATCCGTTGGTGAAAAAGATCGCGGAAGAAGAACTGGCCGGCTGTGAGGAGGTTCACTTGATCGGGGCGCTGGATATGGTGGATTTTCACAACTTCATGGCGCGAAGCTTTTTGATTCTCACCGATTCCGGCGGGATTCAGGAGGAGGCGCCTTCGCTGGGAAAGCCGGTTTTGGTGCTGCGGGATCAGACCGAGCGGCCGGAGGGCGTCGAGGCCGGAACCCTCATGCTGGTTGGAAGGGAAGAGGAGAGCGTCTACCGGGGGCTTCATACACTCCTTCACGACGAGTTGCTCTACCAAAGGATGGCGCAGGCTGTCAACCCTTACGGCGACGGATATGCCAGCCGTCGGATCGCGGATATTTTGGAGCGGGAAGCTGTTAAAGTAGAGACCTTCTGACCGTTGCAGATGAATTCGTGCGATTGATTGCGGTTGGAAACATAAAACAGGGGCTGTCACAGGTTCAAAATGCTGAACCTGTGACAGCCCCTTTCAGATACCGAACTCGTTTACTGAGAAATTGTGCTGAGAAAATCCGCTACAGTCCTGTTGAAGACCGTGCTGTTCCGGGCCGCGACAAAATGGTCGCCCGGCAGGATGGCCAGCCGGCTGCCCGGAATGGCGGCGGCAAGGGCTCTTGTGTGGCTCTCCCGGATCATGTCTCGCTCGCCGGCAATGACGAGGACGGGCCGGCGAAGGGTGGACAGCTCTTTTTCGGTCAGTTTGGGCTGTCCCACCATAAGACCGACAATTTTTCGCCTGCATCGGGCTTTCTTGCTGAACAAGGATGCTGCTGAGAGGAGAGCGTATTCGGTTCCGACTGCAAGAGCGACCGAAAACTTCAGTCCCCGGGGCGTGAAATTGGCGCCGTTCAGAATCAGTCCCGCCACCCGTTCGGGATAGCGGAGCGCGAAGAGCAGGGCGATGTTGCCTCCGTCCGAAAAGCCCAGAATATGGGCTTTTTCAATCACAAGACAGTCGAGAAAATCCTTCAGCTCTTCCGCGAGCCGGGAAAGCGAAAAGGGTTCGTCCGGCGCAGGAGAGCGGCCGTGTCCCCGAGTATCGGGGGCGATAACCCGAAAATGGTCGGAAAAGAAGGCAATTTGCTCTGAAAAATAGCGGTGATCCTCTCCGTTTCCGTGCAGAAGAATCAGGGGAAAGCCTTCGCCCGCTTCTTCATAAAAAAGAGCGTGCTTCACGGTCGGAAGATGCCCGGCCGGATGAGGCGTTTTTCGATTTGTTTTCTTTGCTTTGGGCGGGTACATAGCAATTCTCCTTGCGGTATGGGACAAGAAACCCTCTTTACTTCCTGAAAAGTATAGCATATTTTAAGGAAAAAAGCAATCTTTATTGTGAATCCGGAAGATATGGAATAAGTGACGGCAATGTGAAAAAAGTCAAAATCGTACAAATTTAAGTAAAGAATGTACGTTGACAGCCAAGGAGATTGCTGCTACAATTCATGTATATTATCTCTAAAAAAGGAGTGAAAAACAACTACCGTTATGAGAAAACTGGCTATACTTACCCTCTGCCTTCTGACGGTCATCCTCTGCTTCTCACTGGTGTCCTGTAAGGATACGGAGGATACCACCGCCGGAATGGACGGGGGAACAGAGGGTACCACATCTCTTCTGGACGACTCGACAACGCCGCCGGAAACCACTCCCGAGCCGGAAGTGCCGCGGGTCAAACCCGAAGAGGTGACCGTGGGGCGCGTCCGCGTTCAGCTTCTTTCCGACAGTCTGGTCCGCGTGGAGCAGGCGATGACAAACGGAAAGTTCCAGGATAAGGCCTCCTTCTCGGTGATAAACCGGGACGAATGGTACAAGGTGGATTACACCGTAGAGACCGAGGGCGAAAACACGGTGATCAAAACCGATGCTTATCATGTGATTCTTCCCACGAATGCCACCAATCTAAATGGCGTGGTCATCACCACCCCGAAGGGGGAGGAGCTCTGGCATTACGAGACCATGACGGGCAGCGATATCTTCCTGCCCTCGCCCAGCGATGAGCTGCAGGCCTGGTATTTTACCGACAATCCCCGGGTGATCCCTTCGGAGAAAGGCTACGGTCTTCCCGCTGACGGCAGCTATACCACGCAGAACGGCTGGGCAACCGATCGGGCTGCCAACGACAACTTTATCTTCCTGCCGGGCGGGGACTACGAAACCTTCCTGAAGGATTTCATCGAGCTCACCGGTCGCTCCGAGATGATTACCATGAACATGCTGGGCTACTGGGATTCCCGCTGGTACGCCTACAGCTCGGCTACCGCGCTGAAGCAGATCAAAGATTACAAGGATCGGGGCTATTCCATCGACGTGCTGGTCATCGATACCGACTGGCGTGATGCTTCCCGCGGCGTTGGCTATGAGATCAACACGAAGCTCTTCCCCGATATGGCCGACTTTATGAAAAAGGCCCATGACATGGGCGTGACCATCGTCTTCAACGACCATCCCGAACCGGCTTCCGGTACGAACAGCCTGCTCGCCAAGGATGAGATCGAATACCGCACAAAAAACCTGAAGCTGATCCTCTCGCTGGGTCTGGACTACTGGTGGTACGACCGCAACTGGAGTGTGGCGCTGAAGGGTGTTGACAACAACCTTTCGATCTACACCACTGGTATGTACGCCTTCCAGTGGATCACCGAGGACTATTACAATTCGATCGCCGGCGATATGGACGAATACGCCCGCAGAGCGCTGATAATGGCCAATGTGGACGGCATCTGGAACGGGGATATGACCAACCCCACCGAGGTGGCGGCTCACAAATATTCGATCCAGTGGACCGGTGATATCGGCACCTCTGCCGAATCGCTCCGCAAGGAGATCTACAATTCGATCTACGGCGGCGCCGAGATGGGCATTCCCTATATGTCTTCTGACCTTGGCGGTCACACCAGCGAGGTTACCGACGATATGTACGTTCGCTGGATGCAGTTCGGCGCGCTCTCGACCATCTGTCGGGTACACTGCACCAAGCCCTATTCCCGTATGCCCTGGCTCTACGGCGACATTGCCGAGAGCGTAACCAAGGAATATGTGGGCATGCGTTACCGGCTGATGCCTCTCTATTACGCACTGGCGCATGAAAATTATGTCACCGGTCTTCCGGTAATGCGCCGGTTGGATATCAAATATCCTCAGTATGCCGAGGCCAGCCGCAGCGACGAGTATCTCCTTGGCGACTACATCCTGATCGCCCCGCTGACCGGAAAGGGAACGAAGTCCCTGGAAGGCGCCACCTTTACCAGCGGCGATAAAGCCGGTCTTTATGTGGAATATTTCAAGAATAAGAGTCTGACCGGCACCCCTGCTTACACCGGTTACGACACCAAGCTCTCCCATGACTGGGGAGACGGCGGTCCCTCGGAGATCGGCGGCCTTGCGGAGAATTTCTCGATCCGCTGGACAGGCAAGATCACGGCGGGTGACAAGGATATCTGCCTTGGGGTCTATGCCGACGACGGCATCCGCATCTGGATCGACGATAAGCTGGTGCTGGACGGCTGGAAGGTATACGATACCTATATGACTTCTACTCTGATCGAGGCCGGCAGCACCCACGATATTAAGATCGAATATTTTGAAGAGGGCGGCAAGGCCCATGTGGAAATCGGTGTTATGCAGAATACCGATGAAGAGAGGGATGTTTTCCTGCCCGAGGGTGTCTGGATGGATGTCTGGACTGGCAAGGAGTATACCGGCCCCTGCACGATCACCGTGGCGCATTCGCTTCACACCTCGCCCATCTTTGTCAGACAGGGCGCCATTCTGCCGCTTGTCTCTCAGGCGGTGAATACCTTCGGCATCGACTGGTCGAAGATCACCCTGGATGTCTATCCCAGCGTCAATTACGACGCCAAGACCACCATCTATGAAGACGACACCAAGACGGTGGCTTACAAGGACGGCAAGTACCGCACTACCGATGTGACCATGGATTATGCCGACGGTGCGCTTACCATCCGGATCGGGGCTGCCAAGGGAAGCTTCCCGGATGCCCCTGCCTTTACCGAGCGGGAGTTTACCGTCCGCCTCCATGACCGGGCAAACTTCGGCAAGATCACAAAAATTACGGTGAACGGCGAAGAGGTCACGGGAACCATCCACAAGAAGAGCAACGACGCCTCTCCTTTTGCCGAAACCGGTTCGGCGCTCGACGCGGATGTGACGGCAGTTACCTTCAAGACCGCGCTGAATCAGGCCGCCGAAGTGAAGGTTTACTACGAAAGCGCTACGGAGGACAAAACCAACGAGGCCTACGACGATTCTGCCGTGAAGTTCACTGTCTCGGCCGAGACGCTGGTTAAGAACAGCATGAACGGCCTCAGCCTCACCGAGAAGGGCGATCTCGACTGGGCGCTCTTCGGTGCTTCCGATTCTACCTCGATGCTTGTGAAGAAGGGCGGTAAGGGCTGGATTGCTCCCATCACTTCGGACGATGTGCCCTTCGGCTTCAGCGACAACACGGGCAACCGGGCGTGGCTGAAATTCCCCGGC
>CAZGQH010000156.1:0-4620 GCA_964527575.1 uncultured Lachnospiraceae bacterium | reverse complement strand
TGAAGCTCGAAAAAGGCGAGATGAACATTTATGACTTTGGCGGCATCAAACTGCACGCATACAAGACCAACGATTTTATCGACGACGAGGTTTTTGTCGTGGAGAAAAACGGCAGAGCCGTTATTATTGAATCGCCCTGCTTCTTTGACAACAACAGAGAGCTTGCGGACTATCTGAAAGACATGCAGGTCGAAGGTATGCTCATTGCGTATCACGGCGCCGGTGCCTCGTTCCTTCCCGATGTACGGAAGTACGCAACGCAGAATGCCAAAGACTTCTCGGAAAACGGCGGCGGCAGAGCACTGATCGAGAAGTTTACCAACCTGTTTGGCGACATATTCGATTCGTCTGTTCACCGGATTACCGATGTCATAGCGGAAGGCAGCGTAACGATTGGCGGCATTGATTTTGAAATCAAAGAGACGGCAGACGCCTTTGACATTGCCATTCCCGAAATCAACGCTGTTTACACGCATATGCTCGGTCACGACTGCCATTCCATTGTGGCGGGTGCGGCACACGCAGACGGTATTGTGGCAGAACTGAAAGGTTATATTGCCAAAGGGTACGATTTGATTCTGACCTCTCACTACACCCCCGAGGATCTGAAAGACGCCCAGACCAAAATTGACTATCTTGAAAATCTGAAAAAGATAGCGGCAGACTGTACCGACGCGGACAGCTTTAAGGCAGAAGTACAGAAACAGTATCCTGCATACAGCGGCCAGAATTATCTGGATATGACAGCGGGATTCTTCTTTGCTTAATCAAACGGCGGGGCTGTCTTAAGGGCAGCCCCCCTTCTATTACCGGCAAAAGCAGTTGTGCAGAAAGGGTGAGATAATGACGCAGACCGAAAGAAGAAAATATTTGATAACGGCTCTCTTAAAAGAGCAGCCTTCGCATTTTTCTGTCGCAATTCCATCGGATGAGCGGGAAGAGAGAATTCTGCTTCGTTCGCTTTTTAATATTCGGATGCCCCGACCGGTAAACGAGGATTTTTTAGCGGTACAGGACGCCTATCTGCAGGAAGAAATACGGCAGAAAGGTATTACGGCTCTTTCCGAATTAGAGCCGGTTCAAAAAGGGCTGTACCTTTGGCGCGGCGATATTACCACACTTCGGTGTGACGCGATTGTAAACGCTGCCAACCGAGGGATGCTCGGCTGCTTCTGTCCCAATCACGGGTGTATTGACAATGCCATTCATACCTTTGCCGGTGTGCAGCTCCGTTTGGCCTGCGCAGAGCTTATGAAGCGACAGGGACACGAAGAAGAAACAGGCAGGGCGAAAATTACCCCCGCTTTTAACCTGCCAAGCCGTTATGTATTGCACACGGTCGGTCCGATAGTCCGGGGCCGTCTGACGGGTTGGGACTTTGATCTGCTCTCGTCCTGCTATCGTTCCTGCTTGGCGGTGGCGGAACAAAACAGCTTGAAGAGTATTGCGTTTTGCTGTATCTCGACCGGAGAGTTTCATTTTCCGAATGATAAGGCGGCAGAGATCGCGATTCGGACCGTAAAGGAATACAGGGAACAGACACACAGCGAAATCGAGGTGATTTTTAATGTTTTCAAGGAACTCGATTATAACATCTACCGAGAGTTACTCAAAGCAGATTGACCGGCTGAAAAACGAGATTGAAACCGCCGATGCCATTGTGATCGGCGCCGGTGCGGGTCTGTCGGCCTCGGCGGGCTTCGCTTATGACGGGGAACGCTTTAAAAGGAATTTTTCGGATTTTCAAAAAAAATACGGTTTTACCGACATGTATACGGGCGGTTTTTATCCGTATGATACATGGGAAGAATATTGGGCGTGGTGGTCGCGGCATATTCTGCTGAACCGTTACGATATCCCGGTGGGAGAACCCTATGCCGCACTGCTCGAAACGGTAAAAGAAAAGGACTATTTTGTGCTGACCACCAATGTGGACCATCAATTCCAGCTTGCCGGTTTTGATAAAAAGCGGTTGTTTTACACCCAAGGGGATTACGGTCTTTGGCAGTGTTCCAAAGCCTGTCACGATAAAACCTACGATAATGAAGAGGCTGTAAGGCGTATGGCGGCAGAGCAAAAGGACTTGAAAATTCCGTCAGATTTGATTCCCAAGTGTCCGATCTGCGGCGCACCGATGACGATGAATTTACGGTGCGACAACTCGTTTGTGCAGGACGGGGGCTGGTATGCGGCAGCGAGCCGCTATGAGGATTTTATCCGGCGGCACAAAGGGTTGCACATTCTGTTTTTCGAACTGGGCGTCGGGATGAATACCCCTGTTATTATCAAATATCCTTTTTGGCAAATGACGGCAGAGAACGATCGGGCGGTCTATGCCTGTATTAACTACGGCGAAGCAATCGCCCCCATAGAGATAAAAAAGCAGGCAATTTGTATTGGCAGGGATATTTCCGCGGTATTAAGAGATCTGAAATAAAAGGAGACTGCTCTGTCTGCGGCAGAAAGGCGGGGCTCCGAGCGGGGGGGCAGGGCAGGGGAAGGAAAGCGGTCGGCGATCCGATGCCGGCGAGAAGGATAAGGTCATGCCGAGAGAAGGATGGGAAAGGCTCTGTCCCTATCTTTTTCGGTGTTTTTCTTCCGATGGGTCTGTGAGAGGCGGGGCGGTCGGAAGACTTTTCGGATTTCCGGAGCCTTTCGCAAAAGAGAGAGCCGTGCGCGGGCCGTCAGAGATTTTTCTGCCGCCGGGATAGGTACCGAAAAGCCCCGAGGTAAAGAGGATTGCCGCGAAGAGAGTCGCCGCAAAGTGGATTGCCGCTCAAGGAGCGGGACAAAATTTTTACGAAAATCCCTTGACAAAAAAAGATATCCTGCTATAATAAAGCTGCTTGCTCGGAGGGCAGATCATTCGTTGGAAATGATTGGCCGGATAAGGCAACAGACTGAAACGTCTGTCACTTATCCGGCCTTTTTTGTTTGGCTCTTCAGGAGGGGCAGGCAGTCAAAAAGTCATCGGAGGATTTGCGGCCGCAGCCGCAAAATCGAGAAAGATGTCGGGTGCGCTCGGGGATGCAGAACAATCCGGGCGCCGTTTTTTGTTTAAGGAGGTTTGCTATGAATTTTCTGACAGGGAAAATCCGACCCCTGTATTTTAAGTATCTGACAGTAGCCTTCGGCAGTGCCCTGATCTCATCGATCTACAGCGTTGTGGATATGGCTATGGCGGGGCAGTATCACGGGCCGGACGGGACGGCGGCATTGGCGGCGGTGAGCCCCATCTGGAACATACTGTACAGCCTAGGTCTTCTCATGGGGATCGGAGGCTCGGTACTGTTTTCCGCATTGCGGGGGGAGTCCGAGCACAATCGGAAAAAATCCAACGAGTATTTTACGGCCGCGCTGATCGGTGTAGCGGGCTTGGCGGTTGTCGTCTGGCTGGCGGTCATTTTTTTTGACCGGGAGCTCCTTCTGCTTTTCGGCGCGGACGAAACCCTGCTGCCGCTTGCCAGGGCGTATATTTTTCCCGTTAAATTTGTGGTGCCCAGCTTCCTTTTTACACAGTGGATGGCCGCTTTTCTGCGCAATGACGGAAATCCGGGCCTTGCAACCAGAGCGGTATTGTTTGGCGGCATCTTCAATGTGTTCGGGGACTATTTTTTTGTTTTTGTACTCGATATGGGAATCATGGGCGCCGGGCTTGCCACGGCTATAGGTTCTGTTTCTTCTTTACTGGTAATGCTTACCCATTTTCTCGGCAGAAAGAATACGCTTCGCCTCGAAAAGCCTGCCAAGCTGTTTTCTATGCTGAAAACCATAAGCGTGACCGGGGTTTCCACCTTTTTTATCGACGTGGCTATGGGGATCCTGACCGTGCTGTTCAACCGTCAGATCCTGAAGTATCTGGGTACCGACGCGCTGTCGGGGTATGGCATCCTCATCAATATCAGTACCTTTGTTCAGTGCTGTGCCTATAGCATCGGGCAGGCGTCTCAGCCGATGATCTCGGCCAACCTCGGCGCCGGGAAGGGGGCCCGTATCGGCCGGATCCTGAAATATTCTTTGGGGACTGCTGCGGTGTTTGGGCTGATCTGGACTGCGCTTGCGGAGTTTACGCCGAACCTCTTCGTCCGGATTTTTATGACGCCTACGGAAGAAATTCTGAGAATAGCACCCAATATCATTCGAAGCTACGGCATTTCATTTCTGCTGCTGCCGCTGAACGTTTTCTCCACGTATTATTTCCAGGCACTGCTGAAGCCCGCCGCCTCTTTCTTGGTTTCGGTGTCCAGAGGGGCGCTTCTCAGCGGCATTTTGATTTATCTCCTGCCTGCCGTGGCAGGGGGCAGCGCTATCTGGTTTTCCATGCCGCTCACCGAGGCGATCGTTGCGGTTTTCGTTGTCGCGGCGATCGTAAAATACACAAAAAAGCTGCCTGACGAGGGCCGGGCGGCGCTATGACCGCCCGAAAGCGAAGAACGCGGAAATTCACGGGGGAAAGGAGGCAGGGGCAAGCTTTCCTAAAAGCTTGCCCCTGTGCTGTAGGTGTTCCCGCATGCCGGATGCGTCTTTTCGGGTTCTGCGCTTTCTACTTCCTGCCGCGGCAAGGAACTTTTTTCGAAAAACCGCATCCGGCACGCGAAGCATCGCCCTCACGGCTTCAGC
>CAZGQH010000155.1:0-4638 GCA_964527575.1 uncultured Lachnospiraceae bacterium | reverse complement strand
AGTGTTATCCGCGACCTCGACCGGCGCGATATCGCGCTCGTAGCCGTCGGTCTCGACTGCAGAAGCTATGCCGCAGCCGAAGCGGAGGGAGGTCTCGGTATCGCGTCCGGAGGTCTCCTGCACGCGAAGGATGATGCGGTCGCCGGTCTCCTCGGCCTTGACCGCACGGATCAGAACCTCCTTGTTGGTGGATTCCACCAGCGAGAGGGTCTTGTAGGCGCCGTCGTGCTTATCGGTAGCGAAGGGAAGGATCGGGCGGTTGAACTGCTCGGCGATAAGCGCCACGCCGTCCCGGGTCTTGCCGTGGGAGGTGATGGCATAGCGGAATTCGTTGCGTCCGAAGTCCTGCCAGTCCTGATGGGAGTCGGGCTCGCCATAGGGATTGACGGGAGTGTGAATCAGAGTCAGACGCAGGGTGTTGTCGTCCGGCTTATCCATGCCGTACTTGCAGTCGTTGAGGATCGCCACGCCGAAATCTCCGTCGGTGTCGGTGAGGTCGGCCCAGGTGTGGACGCAGTGCTGGAAATAAGGATAAGAGGTGGTGTTCTCGCCCTTGTCGGCGCCAAGCCCCAGGTCGAATTCGGCCACCGAATTCTTGGCGGTCAAGGGGAAGGTAGCCTTTAAGAGCGAGTTCTGGCTGTACCAGTTCACATAGTTGTCTACCGCGACCACCTTTTCACAGGCAGAGAGCGAGATCGTCTGGATGAACTCCGACTGACCGTACTTTCTCGTCACGCGCAGCGCCACCTCGGCAGCGCCCTCTTCGACAATCTCCACCTTCACATCGTCCTTGACGAAGGCATGCTCTCTCGCATTGTCCTCAAAACAGAGCTCCCAGGAGGGCCATACCGTGCTGTTGTCAGGGGAGATCTCCAGCCGGGCAGGGGCGGCCAGCAGCTCGCGGCCAAGCTCCTTGTCATAGACCGAAGCGATGTCGCCGTTTTCGTCGAGCGCCACACGGTAGAAGCGGTTCTCCAGGCTGCTTTCGGTGACGGATAGTTCACCGGCAGCGGGAGCGGAAGCGGCAACCACCGAGTAGATCGAAACACCCACGGCGTCGATGGCGGCAGCAAAGATCACGGTCTTCTTGCCGTCGATCACCGAGAGCTGAGAGGGAACCTCGCAGCCCTTTTCATCGAGAACGCGGACATAATCGGCATCGATGGCGAGCTCTGCGCGGACGGTGCCGGTACGGCTCTGGCCGCAGGGGTTGAAGAGAAGGACAGGCGTGCCCTCTTTGTTGGTGTCGAGAAGAGCGGAGATGGCTTCCACCGAAGCGGAAAGCTCGGCAGCAAAGAGATTCAGGGCAACGGCATAGTCGTTGTGGGAGAAGACATAGGCCGAGCAGATCGAGGTGCCGGTCAGGTCGTCGTGGAACTGATGCCAGAGGAAGGTCTTCCAGGCCTCGTTGAGCTTCTCCTTCGGATAAGGCTTGCCGGTGTAGAGGGAAGCCAGCACCGAAGCGCGCTCAGCGCTGTCGGCCAGATTTTCGCAATTTCGGTTCAGACGCTTGGAAATGGTATGGGAGGTCAGAGCGCCAAAGCCGTGGGGGATGAGAAGGTGTCCCTTATAGGTGGGAAGATCGGTGATGCCCTCACGCTCCAGGTCCTCAAAGAGCTCGTAGGTATAGGCGTTCTTGACCTTGTAGAGTCCATCGGTGGCTTCTTCGGCGTCGGAAGCCATCTGCGCGCACTTCACCGAGCAGGCCCCGCCTTTGTCGCCCACGCCGAAATACATGGCGCGGTAGGGAACACCCGAAATCTTTTCGTTCTTCTCAATAGCCTTGAGAATGCCCTCGCGGCTCTGAACCGGTGTATCCTCTTCCGGGAACTGATAGACATAGGCGCCGCCGTTTAAGGAGACATAAATCTCGGAATCGTCGGGACCCTTCCATTTACCCAGATCGAGGCGGGTATGATCGCCCAGCTCAGGACGGGAAACGCTGCCGTCCTCATTGACGACAGGACAGCCGACGCCCCAGGTCAGCTTCTGGGTAGAGAAGCCGAGAAGCCCCATGTGCTTGGCCACCGAAGGAAGCGAGCTACGGAAACCGAAGCAGTCGGGCAGGAAAATATCCTTCGTGAAAATACCGAATTCCTTCTCAAAAAACTTGTTTCCGAGAAGCGCCTGACGCATCAGAGCTTCCGAAGAGGGAACATTGACATCGCAGGAATCCCAGAAAGCGCCGGAAGGATACCAGCGGCCTTCGGCCACAAAGCCCTTCAGCTTCTTGTAGTGCTCGGGATAGTACTCCTGCATCAGCTTGTACTTAAAGGCCCCTTCAAAATTGAAGAGATACTTCGGAGCCTGACGGAAATTCCGGAAATTTTCTTCCAGCGTATTCTTGATGTATTCACGGATGGTGTCCTGGACCGTCCAGTTCCACTGGGTGTCCATATGGGCGTTGGAAACCGCATAAAACTTTTTTTCCATTGCGTAAAGACCTTACCTTTCGTTCATTAGTCCTTCCTTATCGGAAGGTCTGACTTTACTTCTGTATTTTACCATATATTTTTTTCTTTCGCAATCGGATTTCCATAAAAACTTGTTTTTTTACACGGTCAACCGTAGATTCTCAATTATTTTTCAGGAAGGAGGTTCATGAGAGGATAAAAGACGGCAGATCAGCAAGACTGCTAAGAAGTACCCTATCTCTATGACCGGCCCTATAAAATCACCGGAAAAATCGGGAAAAACAGTTGATTTTTCAGAAGGTTTGTTATATACTGAACCCGATTATAAAAATAAGCGCCGGCCACCCTGGTATATCCGGTCGACAGTAAAGGAAGGATTTCTATGAAAGTTGCACTTGTCAGCCGTTGGCATGTCCACGCCAACGAATATGCCGATGCGGTAAAGCGTCACCCCGACGCCGAGATCACCGCCGTTTGGGATGAATCGGCCGAGCGGGGGAAGAAATGGGCTGAGGAGCTGGGCTGCCGTTACTACGGCGACTACAATACTCTGCTGCAGAGCGCCGATATCGACGGCGTAGTGGTGGCCTCGCCCACCGTACACCATCCCTGGCTTCTGACAGCAGCCGCCAAGGCAGGCAAGCATATCTTCACCGAAAAGGCGCTCTCGATCAAACTGACCGACGCACACCGCATCGAGTCGGCTGTGAAGGAAAACAATGTAAAGTTCGTGATCTCTTTGCCTCACAAGTCCCGCCCCGAGCTTCTCTTTGCCAAGGAGCTTGTGGAGAGCGGGCGGCTCGGCCGGATCACCTATGCCAGAGTGCGCAATGTCCACAACGGCAGCTCGGCCAACTGGCTGCCCTCCTATTTCTATGACGAGTCGCTCTGCGGCGGCGGCGCCATGATTGATCTGGGCGCTCACCCTATGTACACACTGGGCTGGCTCCTCGGCAGGCCCCTCTTCGTACAGTCGCTTTTCACCGATATCACCGGACGGGGCGTGGAGGACAACGCCGTCTCGCTGATCGAATTCGAGAACGGCGCCACCGGTGTTTCCGAGACCGGCTTTGTCTCGGAGGGCAACCCCTATACGTTGGAAATTAGCGGAACAGAAGGCTATTTTGCAATACATGGCAGTCGGATTGAACTCGCGGACCGGAGCACCGGCGGAAGACTGACCCCCGTCACCGAGCTGCCCGCCGGCACGCCCCTTCCTATCGACCGCTGGATCGACTGGTGCACCGGCAAGAGTGAGACACCGAAAGGACTTCTCATTGAGGACGCGGTGGCCATGACTGCACTGACCGCCGCCGCCTATCAGGCAAACAAAAACGGAGACAAGACCTATGTTGCCCTCTGATATCCGTATCCGCAGCGCCGAATATGCCGATCTGGATGAACTGACCGCTCTTTTTGACCGGGCACGGAAGGCGCTGGGCGAACAGGGCATCGATCAATGGCAGGACGGCTATCCCTTTCGTTCGGATTTAGAGGGAGATATCGCAAACGGGCATGCCTATGTTTTGGAGGCGGACAAGCGCGTGGTGGGTTATTTCGCCTACTTTTCGGAGAGGGAGGCGGTCTATGAGAAGATCACGGAGGGTGAATTCCGGGAAGGCGGCCGCTATTCTTCGGTACATCGGGTAGCGATTTCCCCTGAACTGCGCGGCAACGGCTTCGGCGGCCGTATCTTCGATTACGCCGTCAAGCTGGCACACATTGACCTGTCGCTGTCGCTGCGCTGCGACACCCACGAGAACAACAAGCCCATGCGTTCGCTCCTTGCCAAGTGCGGCTTCCAGTACTGCGGCATCGTTTACTACGAACGGGACGGTATGCGGGAGAAGCGGATCGCCTTCGATCGGCTCCTGTAAGCCGGCACCAAAAAGCGCTCCGGTCAAAATGACCGGAGCGCTCCGAAAATTGAATTCGATTTATTCGTTTGAAAGTGCCTGATCCAGTGCCTCAAGCAGCCAGCGCTCGTGGTCGCAGCTATGCTCCCAATACATGACCCCGCCGAGTCCCAGTTCTTTCGCGTAGCGGCATTTGGCGGCAATCGATTCCTCGTCGTCGTAAGAGATCAGCGTGCGGCCGTCAAAGAGATAGGGAGCTTTACAGACCTCGTCGAAATGGCGGACAAAACCCTGCTTGCCGATATAATCCCGGACAAGCTCTCCATAAGAAGGGCCGTAGTTTCCCGGTGCGCTTGGCTGCCAAAGAC
>CAZGQH010000154.1:0-4660 GCA_964527575.1 uncultured Lachnospiraceae bacterium | reverse complement strand
ATACAAGCTCAGGGATTAACAGTAAACCAAGGGCGGTGAGAAGGCCGGCAAAAAGAAGAAGTGTCGTCAGAAAAGCCAGGATTCGCAGAACTCTCCCCGGCGGCGTTTTTCCCCGCCGTGATAAAAGCTTCCGGAAGCCCTTTTCCAGTGCGTTCATGGGAAGATTGAGCAAAAAGGCAAGAAAAATCCCGATTCCGATCGACAATAAGGCCTGTTTCATGGATTTTCCTCCTTTTTGTGGTTTTAAGCTGCCTGTTATGAAAGAGGCTTAGGAAGAGCCGAGCTTCGTGTAATAGGAGAGAAGCGCAGCCGAGAGCTGGCCGAGAAATTCTTCTTTGGGAAGACGCTTTTTCTGTGCCACCCACCATTTGACACCGTTCAGAAGGGCTCCGGCAAAGAGTTCGCCCAAAAGCTCCGGACTGGCGGGAAGGCTTTTTCCGGTCTGGACCGATTCTTTCAGTATCTCACAGGTTTTATCCGCCACGGTCTCGGCGATCATGTCGATCAGAACCGAAAGCATGTTGCTTTTGCAGGTGGTTTCGATCAGTCTTTCCCGGCTGTCGAGAAAATCCACAAAGGCGCGGGTAATTGTATTCAGATAGAGGACGGGATCTTTCCCGGAAAAATTGCTTTCGGACAGAAAGCTTTCGCTGGTTGTGCGGATAAAAAAGTGAAAAAAATCGTATTTGTCGGCAAAGTGCCTGTAGAAGGTGGCGCGTCGGATCATGGCCCGACTGCACAGTTCCTCTACGGTTATGTTTTCAAAGGACTTTTCTTCCAAAAGCGCCAAAAAGGTTTCGTTCAGTGCCCGATAGGTTTTTTGGACCCGCAGATCTTGTTGTTCCTTCATTTCTTCCTCTGTTTGGCGACAATTTGCTGCAATTGTCAATTATCTTACAAATGTCAACAAATTGTGCGTTGACATCGTTCTGTTTTTATTATATTATATTTTTATACAAATGTCAATTATCTTGTGGTTTTGTCCATAAAGGAGATCGTGTATGAAAAAAATTGCAAACGGAATTGTTCGGGGCAAGTATGTTGTTTTTGCTCTCTGGACGGTCCTGCTGGTGGGGGCCATCCTGCTGCTTCCGCATGTAGGTGTCAACTACAGCCTCACCGATTACCTGCCCTCGGATACCCCAACGAAGCTGGGGCTTGATATTATGGAAAAGGAATTCGGCCTCACCGGAAACCTGCGGGTGACACTCACCGGTGTGGATAAAGAGGCCGCAGAGACTATGAAGACGCATCTGTCGGCACTCGAGCATGTGGCCGTGGTGCAGTTTGACACGGAAGATGAGAATTATTTCAAGGATAACAAGGCTACCTATCTTCTTCTGATTGAGGGAGACGACCGTTCCGAGGAGGCGGTTTCGGTCATTGAGGCTGTCAGGGAAGAGGTAAGGGAGTTCGAGGTCACGTTGGGCGGAACGGCAGTGTCCGCTCAGAAGCAGAAGGAGGCTCTGTCCGAGCAGATGGTCTTTCTGTTGATTGTCTGTGTCCTTATGGCCTATCTGATTCTGATCTTCACCACGCGCTCCTTCTTGGAGCCGCTGCTCTTTCTCGTCACTGCCGGGGTCGCCGTGGTAATCAATCTGGGCACCAATGCCATCTTCGGAGAGATTTCTTACATCACAAATTCGGTGGCTGCCATTTTGCAGCTGGCATTGTCGATGGATTACAGCATCATGCTGCTGCACGCCTTCCATAAAGCGAGAAGGGAGGAGCCCGACCGGAAAAAGGCAATGGCGGCTGCCATCGCCGACTGCATCAAGCCGGTTTCGGCAAGCGCGCTGACCACGATGGCGGGGCTTTTAGCGCTGCTCTTTATGTCCTTTACCATCGGATTTGATATCGGTATGGTCCTGATGAAAGGCATTCTGATCTCGGGACTTGTGGCCAATACCCTATTCCCCTGCGTTGTGCTCCTCTTCGGGCCGGTTTTGGATAAAGCGAAGATCCGGTGGGGAAGGAAGAAGGACGAAGACGGCGCTGCGGACAAAGGACTTCATCCGCTGGCTGCTTTTGCGAAAAAAACGCATCTTGTCCTGGTGCCGCTTGCGCTGATCCTGGTGATTGCCGCCGCCTTTTTGCAGAACGGCCGTTATACCTTCAGCGACAGCAGTGCGGTCGATACAAAAGACAACAGCAGCACGCTGATTCTTCTCTATAAAAACGATCCCACCACCCCGGCTAAGCAGGCAGCGCTGCGGGAAAAATTAGAGGTTTACCGCCTGAAAAACGGCTCGCCTGTTCTCGTCGACTATTCTTCCTATGAGACTACCGTGCTGGAAGAATACGACGCCGATAAGCTTGCGGGCAAGACCGGGCTTTCGGAAGCGGCTGCCAGGGAGCTGCTGGCTTTTTATCACCTGACGACAACGCCGGAAGCACTCTCTCTGACCCCGGCGGAATTTCTCTCCTTTGTAAACACGCTCGCTGAGGAGGACGGGCGGGTGAGCGCAATTCTGGGGGAGGAGACCGTGGCTTCGCTGGCACAGGTCGAGGAGCATCTCACCCTTTTGGAGAAGGAGTACACCGAGGAGGAGCTCTATACTCTCTTGGCGGGGATGATTCCCGAGGACAGCCTGCCTGAGGGACTCACCTTTGAGCCGCTCTATGTGGAGCAGCTCTTCGGCATGTACCATTACGGCTTACTGGAAAAGGATGAAGTGGATTTTCGGGTCATGCTGGCCTTTCTCCTGGCGGAGAGCGAGGAAAATCCCCTGCTGCAGGCAATTCTTCCCGCCGACCAGCTCACTATGCTCAAGCTCTTCAACCTCCTTTTGAACAGCTTCATGTCCCGTGCGGAAAAGACCTATGACGCGGCCGGTTTCCTTGCGGCGGTCAACAAGGCGGGCGCCGCTCTGACTTTGGAACAGGCAGAAGCCCTTTACCGAGAGCTTGGAGGAGAGGGAGGCGAGCTGCCCTACCTTACCACCGCTTACCGGGCTGTGGAAAAGGGACTGGTCGACGGCGAGGCGGCGGCTTCCATCGAAAAGGATTACGGGATCTACGAGAAGGCGGCAGCGGAATATGGCTACGAGCTCTTCCTGCCTGCCGCGCTCGATATCGTCTACCGTATGCTGGGCAGCGAGGTGGAAGTCGATCTTCCTGCCGAGGCGGTTTGGCAGCTCTATATCCTCTATTTCAACAAACAGGGGCTTCTTTCGAAGGAGCCGGTGAAGGGCGGAGAGCTTTTGACCTTTGCCGATGCGCTGATTAGCAGCAATCCCGGTCTGGGCGAGCTGCTTCCCGTCGGGCTTGGCGATACCCTTTCCCGGCTGACTGCTTTTTATGTCGTTTTCTCGGGAGAAGAGACCTATCCTTATCCCGTTATGGCTGAGAAGCTGGAGGAGCTCACCGCCGGCTTTTCCGGAGAGCTTGCTCTGCCGGAGCTTGACGAGGAGCTTGTGGCGGCAGTCTACGCGATGAAGTTTGCCGGCGGGGAAAAGGCGGAGGTTCCGCCAGCCGCGGCCCGCGAGCTGCTGACCTTTGTGAATGACCGTCTGGAGGGAGAGGGTCCGATCGCCTCTCTGGTGGACGGGGGTATGCGGGAGACACTCGATGGGCTGCTTGCCCAGATGGTCGATGCCGAGGAGCTTTTTGTGGGGAATAACTACTCCCGCGCACTGCTGAATGTGAGCCTCGCTGCCGACGAGGAGGGCTCCTATGAATTTGTCACCGATCTGAACGCCTATGTGGCTGAGATTTTCGGGGAAGAGGCGGTCGTTACCGGTGTTCTTTCCTCGGCATACGATCTGAAGGAATCCTTTTCTTCGGACAAAGTGCTGATCAATCTCTTTACCGTGATCTCGATCTTTCTCATCGTGCTTCTGATCTTTCGTTCCCTGTCGGTTCCCATGCTGCTGGTGCTCATCATTCAGGGGGCGATCTGGATCTTCCTTTCTGTCTTTGCCCTTGCCGACATTCCGATCTTTTTCATGAGCTATATCGTGGCCAGCTGCATTCTGATGGGCGCTACCATCGATTACGGCATTCTGATCTCCTCCCACTATGTGGCACTGCGGCGGGAGGCCGACAGGCTTTCCGCGCTGTCGGGAGCTCTGCGGGCGGCGCTTCCCACGGTGGTCAGCTCGGGCTCGGTGCTGATGTGCTGCGGGTTTGCGGTGATGCTGATCTCCGATCAGGTCTCGATTTCCACGGTGGGACTGCTCCTCGGTATCGGTACCTTTACCGCGGTTCTCATGGTGCTTTTTGTTCTGCCGGCGCTGCTCTATTTCCTCGACCGGTTTGTCATGAAAACCACCTGGCGCCCGAAGAAGAAAGAAAAACACCAATAAAAATGCGAGAGGACTTTTCACAGCGAAAGTCCTCTCGTTTTATTTGGGGATCGATTATTTTGTCGTCCGGGTATGCTTTTTAAAAATCGGGTCGGATTGTGAGAAGAAAAGAGTCAGTCGTCGACGGTACTCCCCAGCAGGGAGGTGAGGTAGCGGTAGCTGCGGGAGAGGCAGTCAAAGGGATCCTCGCCATAGGTGTGATCCTGTTCCACGAAGGCAAAGGATACCTCATGGGTAAGACAGGCTTCGAGAAATCCCTCGTAGTTCATGTTGCCCTCGCCCACCGGAGTCATGCGGAGGGCGCCATCGCCCGGGTGGTAGACCATGTCCTTCAGATGCACGCAGGGAACGTA
>CAZGQH010000153.1:0-4681 GCA_964527575.1 uncultured Lachnospiraceae bacterium | reverse complement strand
AGCACTGCGAAAATCACGACAAGTGCTACCAACGTATTGCGCCGGCGAAGGAAAAAGCTCGAACGGCGTTCGCTTTTATTGGCGTTTGCCTTCATGATCTCTTCCTCCTTACATAAATTACAACACCCAGAACGGCAAACACCAGTGCCGGCAGGGTCGATAACAGAACGGCAATCGCCGTGGACTGACTTTTGGTGATATCCAGACCGTCGGTAGCAAGGGGACTTATGACCGTATTCAGCGGCGCACCCTCGGCTCCCATATCGGTCAGAACCGAAAGAAGCAGGTCCCGGTTGGTATAACCGGGCTCATAGAGCAGCGAGGAAGCAAGCGAATCGGCGCCCGAAACGAAGACACCGCCCCTTCCCTCACCCGTGGAGTAGACCGCCACGGCTTCCCTGCCGTCAAGCTCGGTCACGGCACCCACCGCCTGAACCGAGGCGGGAGGATTCACCAGAGCGGCAGCGCCCTTGGAGCTGTCGACGCGAAGCACACGGCAGTCGGCTACCACAAGACGGCCGTCCCGGTTTTCAATCGCTGCCACCGCCGGGGCTTCCGACACAAGCGATGCAGAAAACTGGAACCCGTCCACCGAAAGGGCGGCGTCGGATCCGCTCTTGAACTTGGCGTTGACGATCGACACTCCGTAATTTCCCAAAAAGGCATTGAGATTATCGAGTTTATAATAAACCCCGTCGGCAAACATCATCAGCTGCCCGCCTTCCTCCACGAAAGAGGAAAGCCGGGAGAGCTCCGCTTCGGTAAAATCGTTTTTCGGTGCAAAGATTACCGCAAGCGACGGCTCTACCGCTGTGGCGGCGAAATCGGCCTGACCAAGATTCAGTTTTTTCAGAGTAAAGCCGGTGTTCTCCAAGAGGTCGGCAAGGTAGGTGGCCTTGCCGAAATCTCCGTCCTCCTCGATGCTCATCTCCCCGTGACCGGTAATGAAGTAGGCAGTAGGCGAGAGCGTGCAGACGCTCACAACATGCCCGGTGAGACGGAACTCCCCGAGAAAAGCCCTGCCCGATTCGGAATACATGTCGGCAATCGAAAAGACCCGAAGACGATAATCCGGCCGGTAATTTCCGGCAAGATCGGTGACAAACTTCCCGTCCGCTCCCATCTCGTAGGTGTCGTTCCGAATCACCATGGTACCGGGGACAAAGGACCCCTCCTCATAGAGCTGCCGGAAGGTATCGGCATATTTATCCCCGAAAAGCTCCCGGATCTCGATAATATCCCGATCCAAGTTGTCGAGATACTTCACCGAAACAAAATCACCGTAGCGCTTCTCCAGCTCGCCCGACAGCGAGAGCACATAGCGGCCGTAATCGCTGGCGTTCAAGGTATTTTCGTCGGCAAAATAGCAGAGGGTCAGCTTGTTGTTTTCCCGATCGAGCCGATCCATCCGATCGAGAGACTGCTCCGAGAAGGAAAAGAGCCCGGCGGCGGAGGTATCAAGATACCACCCGAAATGGCCGGCCAACGCCGAGACCAGCAGGTTGACTGCCACCACAATGGCGATCACCGCGACCGTCAGCATGACCGCTGCCGTGCCGTATTTAAATTTTTTGCTCTTGAAAAGATTCATAGTTTTTGGTAGCGCCTTTCTTTAAATTCCTCTCGTTCTCTGTCAGTTGTGCTTCTTACGCTTCACAACCAGAACAATTCCCACTGCGGCTGCCGACAGGGGCAGAACGGCGGACAGAATCACCGTCCACACGGTGGCCATCCCCTCGGAGATCGCAAGGGCGGAAGTCGCTTCGATCTTGATGATGTCAATATCGAAGGGAAGCACATTCTTTCCGAAGAGATAGATGGCGGAATAAAGCGTGTCCCGATTGGAAAAGGCGGCGTTGTGCAGAGCATCCTCCGAAGCATAGGCGGTAGAACCGCAGGCCAGCATATAGCCGCTGACCGATTCGCTGGTCGTGTACATCCAGCTGCTGTGCGTCAGGGTCATAATGGGATCGGGCGTTCTCTCGGCAAGAAAGTCGGCCATATAGGCCTCAACCCGTTCCCTGACATAGCCCTCGGCATAGTCGGCACAGCGCTTGGCAATTTCGCTCTCGGAAAGACCCTCTTTCTCGAACTCCTCCTTCTTTTCCTCCCGGTGACGGTCGTAGGCGTCTTTGTAATATTTCTCCCGGTATTCGGGATAGATCCTATCGTAGTTGGTCTGGTAATGAAGCGCCGCATAGGCCTCATAAACATTGCTGTCGTAGCAGGCAAAGGAGCCGTCCCGATATTCCGCCGCCGACAGTGCCGGCGCCCGGAAGGCCGCTCCCAGTCGGTAGGTGGTGATGCCCTCCATAATGGTGACCGACTCGTTGCCGCTGCTCCACTGCCGGTTCATGCGGATGGTGCGGGTGGGACCGAAGAAGGCGCCGGGCAGCGAGGAAAGGCTGGTCAGAGAGGAGGTCAGCGCGCTGCCGGGACTTCTCGAATCCAGCTCGTAACTGCCGTAGAAAATCCGACCGTCCTCCGAAATGGCGCTGGAGGTGCTGGGATCCGAGGTATCGGCTACCACAATGTTGTCCTCAAAGCCTACGCCCCAATAGTCCTCCAGATATTCATCCAGATTCGGCATGGCAGGCGTTCCCGGATCCATAAAGACCATCAGATTGCGGTTCTTCCCATTGAGGAATTTCCGCAGCCGCGTGATCTCATTGATTCCGTTTTCCTCGTCCACGACAAAATCCCGCTCGGTACCGTAGAGTACCACCACGGCGGCATTGCCCACAAAAGCCTCTTCCGACAGCGCATCAAAGTCAGACTTCGAAAGGTCGATCTTTTTCAGCTGATAACCCGCCTGCACAAAGAGCTCGGACAGTGCTTTCGCCTCACCGAAATCGCTTTGGTCACCGGCAGCACCCACCTTTTCTCCGTGGCCTTCCACGAAATAGGCCACCGGATTGTCCCCCGAAAGCGACAGAATAGCCGAGGTGAAGCAGTCATCTCCCCGGAAATACATGGTGGATTCGGAGAAGAGGTAGAACTCGTCCCGCTGGATGGTGCGGTAGGTGGTAAGACCGTCAACCTTGTTTTCCAAAACGACCGTCAGAGGGGTCAGGCTGGAGCCGATCGTCATGGCAAAATTCTGGCGGATATAATCCGAATCCTTGGAGGAATCGAGAAGACCAACCGACACAAAAGAATATTCCCGCTCAAACAGCTTGGCTAAGTTATAGATATAGCTCATGCCCCAGGTGCTGTTCGACTCCCCTGCCTTATGGCCGGTCAGTTCATAATTTTCAATCTCGTCGGGATCGGCGAGAAAATAGATGGTCATATCGTTTTTCTCTTTGTCCACCTTGTCAAGCAGCTCTCGCGAATAATCCGAGATCTTCACAAGATCGTTCGGCATGGTGTCGACAATCCAGAGAAAACGGTTGGTCAAAAGACCGAAGAGAATATTGAAGAGGATCACGACGACAATGACACCTGCGGTGATCGCCACCGAACGGGCACCTCGCCTGATTCTGCGTTTTTCCATATTGTTTCGTTTCCTTTCCTTGTCAAAAGCTTCCTGCTTTGAAAAACCACACGGATCAGTCACTCACGCCCAACGGCGCTTTTCGTAGATCCGGACGGTGAGGAAGAGGAAGGAGAAGCAGAGCGAGAGGAAGTAGACGATGGCGCTCACATCAAAGCGGCCGGCAGTCAGCGCGGCAAAGCGATCCATCACCGAAACCCAGCTCAGAATGCTGCGGAAAAAGTAGGACTCGATGGAAGAATTGAAGACCGAAACCATCAGCAGAAAGAGTAAAATTACCATGGTGCCGAGGGCGGCGATCAGCTGATTTTCGGTGAGAGCCGAAACCATCACGCCGATGGCGATGAAAGCGGCGGCGATCAGCACAAGGCCGAAGAGGCTGCCGAGAATCGTCTGAACGTCGGGGTTTCCCGAAGCAAAGTAGAAGAAGGGGATAAAATTGATGAGCGAAATGAGAAAACCGATCATAAACATGGAGAAAGCCGCAAAAAACTTGGCTGCCACCATGCTGGTCAGGGACACGGGAGAGGAGATGAGCAGCGTCTCGGTGCGCTGTTTCTTTTCCTCGGCAAAGAGCTTCATGGTCAGAAGAGGCAGCACCACAAAAAAGCTCATCAGCATATAGGTGAAATACAGGGAGATATTGCTGGAGGCCCCTTTTGTCAGCGTGGTCAGAGAAAAGATCGTACCCGACACCGCCAGAAAGATCGCGAGATAAATATACCCGATAGGAGAGACGAAATAGGAGCGCATCTCCCTTTTATAGATCGCAAACATTCTCTTTTACCCTCTTGTCTTTTTTGATTTCTTGTTGCCGGAGGCTTCCTTCTCGTCCACCACCGAAATGAAGATTTCCTCGAGATTCAGACCGATCGCCTCCATGCCGATGATCGGCCAGCCATGAGAGGCGCAGAGATTGAAGATCGACTTCCGCATGTCAAGTCCGGCCTCGCTCTCGATCAGAAAGGCGGTACTGGCAAGCTCCCTCTCCCCGATGATCTCGGCGTATTTGATGCCCGAGAGCTGCTTAATAGCGGTCTGCACTTCCTTGGCGGGGCCGCAGATCTTGACTTGAAGCTGCCGGGCGCCCACCACGACCTTTTCGATATCCTCGGTCTTTTCGTCCGCCACGATCTTGCCCTGATTGATGATCACGATGCGGTCGCAGACCATCTGCACCTCGGG
>CAZGQH010000152.1:3719-4762 GCA_964527575.1 uncultured Lachnospiraceae bacterium | reverse complement strand
TATATTTCAGAGTGATCAGCGAAACGAGCAGATCACGGATGGCGCTTTCGGGAAGATTCTTGTCGGCGGTAACCCGATTGGCAAGCAGCTCCCGGTTGATGACGAAATTGTTTCGACCCTGCTCAAAGGTGATGCCGAAAACATCCTTATGCTCAACCGGGGCAGGGACATAGTTAGGATCGATCTTGACGATGTTATAGTTCCCTTTCCGCTTGCTCTTCAGGATTTCCAGCGCCTCGGGCTCATAGCCGGGGGCGATGATGCCGTCCGAAACCTCCCGCTTGATCATCTTGGCGGTCGTCACGTCGCAGACATCCGAAAGGGCAACCCAGTCGCCGAAGGAGCACATCCGGTCGGTACCCCGGGCACGGGCATAGGCGCAGGCCAGAGGGGATTCGTCCAGACCCTCGATATCGTCCACAAAGCAGGCCTTTTTCAGCTTGTCGGAGAGCGGAATGCCCACGGCAGCCGAGGTAGGGCTGACATGCTTGAAGGAGGTCACGGCGGGAAGACCCAGCGCCTCCTTCAATTCCTTGACCAGCTGCCAGGAGTTGAAGGCGTCAAGAAAGTTGATATAGCCGGGACGGCCGGAAAGGATCTCGATGGGCAGCTCGGAGCCGTCCTTCATAAAAATCTTCGCGGGCTTCTGGTTGGGGTTGCATCCGTATTTTAATTCAAATTCCTTCATCGCAGCATTCTCCTCACTGATTCTTGTTAATCATGCGGTTTTCGGCCTCGCCGGTGGCGAGGTCGGTATAGCGGACATAGAGCGAGATCTTGTTGTCGGCATCGAGCGCCTCCCAGAGGCTCTTCGTAAAGGCGTCGATATCGTCGGGGATCGCCACCCGCTCAGGCTCGCCCTGGAAGGTGGGAATAGGGTTACCGTCACAGACATAGGTGTGAATAAAATGGCCGAGTCCCGCCAACGAAGGATAGGAGAAGGTATAGCGGTTGCAGGCAGTTCCCTTCTCGTCGGCGCTCTTGAGAATGCTCATTTCATAAGTAAAATCGCCCTCCGAGAAAGTCAGCATGCCGCTGATACG
>CAZGQH010000152.1:0-3709 GCA_964527575.1 uncultured Lachnospiraceae bacterium | reverse complement strand
GGCGCGTCTGGCTCAAACTCACGGGCAGTGAGAGCCTCACTGAAGCTCTTCCCCGCAGCCAACCCCTGATAGATCGTGTCGGTCTGATCGCCGTTGGTGACAATCAGCTTGTTAGCATAAGTGCGGAGGGCGGCGTAGATAATCAGGCTGGGATCCTCCACCTTGGAGGCGTCAAAGGGCTCGGTAAAGACAGCCCCTTCCTTTTCGGTGAAGATCCGGTTGCGGCTGTTGCTGCTCCGACCCATGATGAAATAAGCGGTACAAGCTTTTTTGCCGTCGGCGCTCTTACCGATAACAATGCCCCGCCCCACATAAGAATTGCCGCGAATAAGCTCGGCAATGTCGTGAATCTCGTAAATATTCATCGCGATTCCCTTTCTCTATCATAATAAGAATCTTATACTCAAAATCTGCTTCGCGGCAGGTTATTCCGAACAACCGACCTTTGGATCGCCCTCTGCGCCGACCGCTGTATCGACCTCCGAGGCCATAAGCTCCGCCGCCACCTTTTCCACCGCAGCGGGCAGAATCTTCCACTCGGCGAGCCGCATCACGCGCTTCTGTAAGCTCTCGGGGGTATCGTTCTCCCGGATAGCCACCGCCTTCTGCATGAGGATTCTGCCGCCGTCCGGCACTTCGTTGACAAAGTGTACCGTAGCACCGGTGACCTTCACCCCATAGGCAAGCGCCGCCTCGTGGACATGCAGGCCGTAAAAACCCTTGCCGCAAAAGGCCGGAATGAGGGAGGGGCGCACATTGATAATTCGCTCGGGATAAGCTCTTGTGAAATCCGCACTGAGAATGGCCATAAACCCGGCCAGCACAATGAGATCGATTTTGTTCTCGGTAAGATATGACTTGATCTTCTCTTCAAAGGCCTCCGCCGAGCCGCATTCCTTCTTTAGGACGACCGCGGTGGGAATTCCCGCCGCCTTTGCCCGCTCTAACGCATAGGCATCCGCGCGATTGGCGATCACCAGCGACAACGTTCCGGAAGAAAGCGTTCCCTTCTTCTCGGCGTCGATCAGCGCCTGCAGGTTGGTTCCCCCGCCCGAGACCAGAACGGCAATTCTTGCCTGTCTCATAACAGGGTCACCTTTTCGTCCGAGGCGGTGATCTCACCGATCACATAGGCGTCCTCGCCGCTTGCGCGGAGGATGTCCAGCGCCGCATCGGCGTCTTCCTTCGCCACCACCACGCTCATGCCCACACCCATGTTGAAGGTGTTGAACATGTCGCGCTCATCGATCTTACCGGTCTCGGCAAGCAGCTTAAAGATCGGCAGAACCCGGATATCCTTTTTATAAATCGTAACGCCCAGCCCATCGGGAATCGAGCGGGGCATATTTTCATAGAATCCGCCGCCGGTGATATGGGAAACGCCCTTCACACGGATCTTATCAAAGAGAGCCAGCATGGGCTTCACATAGATCTTCGTGGGGGTCAGAAGCGTCTCGCCCAGCGAACGGCCGCCCAGCGCCTCCAGAGGCGCCTTCAGATCGCAGTTTTCCACGTCGAAGACCTTGCGGACGAGGGAAAAGCCGTTGGAATGCACACCCGAGGAAGGAAGAGCGATCATCACATCGCCTGCCTTCATGCTGTTCTTGTCGATCACCCTGTCGCGGTCCACAATGCCCACCGAGAAGCCGGCCAGGTCGTACTCATCCACCGGATAGAATCCGGGCATCTCGGCGGTCTCCCCGCCGATCAGCTCACTGCCAGACTGCACACAGCCCTCGGCAACACCCCCTACGATCGAGGCGATCTTTTCGGGATAGTTCTTGCCGCAGGCGATATAGTCGAGGAAAAACAGGGGCTTGGCGCCGCAGCAGATGACATCGTTAACACACATAGCCACGCAGTCGATGCCGACCGTGTCGTGCTTGTCCATAAGAAAAGCAAGCTTCAGCTTGGTGCCCACGCCATCGGTGCCCGAGACGAGGACGGGATTTTTGTAACCGGTAAGGTCAAGGGCAAAAAGTCCGCCGAAGCCCCCGATATCCGAATTGCCTTTTCCCACCACCGTGCGGGCAATATGCTTTTTCATCAGCTCGACCGCCTTGTAGCCGGCGGTAATATCCACACCGGCAGCTGCGTAGCTGTCCGATTTCGATTGATGATTCATCCTGTATGATCCAACCTTTCATGATCTTTTGAAAAACCGGCGGAAAAGCCTCTCGACCCGTCCCGCATATTATCACAGCTTACCGCTGCACACTTCTGTTTGCCGGATTCTCAGCCCTTGCCGTTCCAGCAGTAGGTGCAGAGCTTGCAGGGCTCAAGACCGATCGCCTTGATAATCCCCTCCAGCGACTGAAACTCCAGCGAGGCGAAATGAAGCTTTTCGCAGATGGCGCGGCGCATCGCTTTGCCCCGTTCGGTAGAGGAATCGCTGTATTCCTCCAGATGCTCAAGACCCTCTTCCCCCTCCAGCTCCACAATCACCCGGCGGGCGATCAGATCCATATCGCTCGTCGCCCGGGAGAAGTTCAGGTATTTACAGCCGTACATGATAGGGGGGCAGGCCGAGCGCATATGCACCGACTTGGCTCCGTTATCATAGAGAAAGTCCACCGTCTCCTTCAGCTGAGTACCCCGAACGATCGAATCGTCCACAAAGAGAAGATTCTTGTCCACAATCAGGTCATGGACCGGAATCAGCTTCATCTTAGCGACCTTGTTCCGATCGGTCTGCTTAGGAGGCATAAAGCTCCGCGGCCAGGTGGGCGTGTACTTGATAAAGGGGCGTGCGAAGGGAATCTCGCACTCATTGGCATAGCCGATGGCGTGGGGCGTTCCGGAATCGGGCACACCGCCCACATAATCCACCCCCTGTGCGTTTCCGCTGGCTTTATCGTTGTCGGCCATGATCGCCCCGTTGCGGTAGCGCATGACCTCCACATTGACTCCTTCGTAGGTCGAGGTGGGATAACCGTAGTAGGACCAGAGGAAGGCGCAGATCTTCATCTCTTTTCCGGGAGGGGAAAGCTGACGGATGCCCTCCGCCGTGATCTCCACAATCTCACCGGGGCCAAGCTCCTTTTCGTCCTCATAGCCCAGCTTCTTATAGGCAAAGGACTCAAAGGTCACACAGTACCCTTCCTCGCCCTTGCCGATCAGCACCGGCAGACGGCCGAGGCGATCCCGGGCGGCAATGATCTTTCCCTCCTCCGTAAGGATCAGAAGCGAGGCGGAGCCCTCGATGACCTCCTCCGCAAAGCGGATGCCTTCGGCAAAGCTGCTCTTCTGATTGATCAGCGCCGCTGCCAGCTCGGTCGCGTTGATGGCGCCGCCGGTCATAGCATTGAAATGTCCGCCGCTGAAAGAGAGATACTGCTTGATCAGCCGCTCGGCATTGTTGATCGCTCCCACCATACAGAGAGCATAGGTGCCGAGATTCGAACGGATGAGAAGGGGCTGCGGATCGGAATCACTGATGCAGCCGATCGCCGAAGTTCCCTTCATTTCCTCAAAGATATGTCCGAATTTGGTTCGGAACGGCGAATTTTCGATGTTGTGGATCGCCCGCTGGAGACCCATCGTCGTATCGTAGGCAGCAATGCCGCCGCAGCGCGTTCCGAGATGCGAATGATAGTCGGTTCCGAAGAACACGTCGGCAAGACAGTCCTGCCGCGAGGCAACGCCAAAAAATCCACCCATTTATCTGTCCATCCCGTTTTGAAAGTAACGCCGAAACCGGCGCAGGAAG
>CAZGQH010000151.1:0-4826 GCA_964527575.1 uncultured Lachnospiraceae bacterium | reverse complement strand
TCACGAATCTCAAAGACACTCTTTCCGTAGTCGTTTTCGGTCGCAATTCCCTCCGAGGCGAAAACCGTTGCACGCAACTGAGACTGCTCCACCGGAGCACTGTTGACCTCGATGGGCGTTCCGAACTCCCCCTTCTTTTTCACAAGCAGGGTGGTCACGCGGGAACCCTCCGGATCGACGGTATCACTCATCGCCGCGGCATGATCTCCCGTTATCAGGATCGTCGCATCCTCATAGACGCCGAGACGCTTCATTTCATCCAGATAGCGGTTGATAATCTTGAACGAGACGCGCATGGCAAGATCGCTGTCCCATTTCTCTTTATCTGTGGTAACGAGATTCCACTCCTCGTCGTAGGTATTGGGCAGATGACAGCCGCTGATATGAAGGAAGGTGAACCGCTTCTTTCCCTCCTCCAGAGTAAACTCCTTTTCGGTCAGCCACTCGTAGACAAGCTTCATGTCCGAATTGTAAATCGCCTCGTCCCCCGACTGATCGGATTCGTACTCGATGTAACGGCCAAAATCGCTGGAATTGATGGTGCCCACCATTCCCTTGGCGAAGATAGGCAGATAGCGGAAGAGGGTCAGCCGGAGCATATCGCCCCAAAGACCGAATAAGTTGGAGATCTTATAGCCGGACGCGCCGCTGGCGTTGTCGACCGCTCCCTGAAACACCGACGCATCGTCGTAGGCGTAATATTTTTCGGTGTAAAGACCTATGTCATAGCCTTTATCCTTCAGATCGTGAAGAAAGGTGGAGGAGGTATAGGCCCTCTCGAGATAGGCGTGCCTTGACGTGCTGTAGTCGTTTTCCACTCCGGTCAACATATAGGCGACCGAAGGAAAGGTACGGGCATACTTGGTGATCTGGTTGTCATAGAGCGTAAAGCCGTCTAATCCCCGGAAAAAATCGGGATCGGAACGGAGGACATTCTGATAATACTTGATGTCGAAGCGATCCACCACAAAAATCACCGCGTTGCCCTCGGCACCGAGCTCGGTCAGACCCTCGTTCGTCAGAATACCCGGAAAATAATCTTCCGGACCCGACTTGCCCGCCTTCATGACCTGCCGCTCTTGAATCGGGGTCCAGACCTCGGTGGTCAGCGAAAGAACCGCAAAGTTCAAAAACTGCACGCCAAGCACTGCCACCATCGCCACGATGGCGACAAGACGCATCAGTTCCCGTCTTTTCCGGACGATCAGCACCGCAGTAAGTATCCCTCCCAAAGCAGCCAACCAAAGGAAAAGATTGAAAATCATCGCACCGGTAGAGAAGGTCGCCACGCCGATTCCGTCGCCCTCCACGGCATTCAGACCCAGATTCAGATAATTTCCCTGCAAAAACAGCATAACGCCGACTCCCATGAGGAGGGCGTATACGATATCAAAAGCCTTTCCCGGTAAAAACCAAAGAATGGCAAACAGAAGCCCTGCTACAAGAATCGCTGCACCAAAGGACAACGCCGCAAAGTCAGCAAACACAAAGCCAAGCTCCTGATAATTCTTGCAGTAGGCCTCAAAGGGGCCGAAGAAAAAGAGTGTGAACGGAAGCGCCAACGCGAGCAAAATGGTCGGCACAAGGCGCTCTTTTTTGGTAAAAGCACGCCAGTCCGATCTGTTATTCCCCTTCCGCTCGATTGTTTCATCCTGAGTATTCCAATCCATTGTATACTTCGTAAAATCCTTTCCCAACAGTAACATTCCCGTAGGCCGTCTGCATCCATGTGCAGACAGCCCCGGGAGCTTCAATCCGGGTTTCCCAAGGAAGAACCCTGTAACTTTACAATCAGCGGCGGTGAGAGCCGGGCACACCCACCTCGATTTTCTTCACATTGGGGCACACCAGCGCCTTCACCCGGCGGACAGGAGCGGCCCAGCGAACTGCATTTTTCAGAACCAGCTGCACCGACGGGTTGTAATAGGTAGCGTAGGTCTCATGTCCGGGCTGGAAATAGAAGATCCGTCCGTTCTCACGGAAATAGCAGCAGCCGCTGCGGAAAACCTCGCCGCCCTCATACCAGCCGATAAAGACCAGCTGATCGGGCACCGGCACACCGAAGGGCTCGCTGTACATCTCTTCGTGCTCGATCTCAAAATAAGTATCGATGCCCTGTGCGATGGGATGGGAGGGATCGGTGACCCAGACCCGCTCCCTGTCTCCGTCCTCACGCCAGCCGAGATTGCAGGTGGTGCCCATCAGGGCGCGGAAGGGCTTGGAGTGGTGCGCCGAGTGCAGGGCGATAAAACCCATACCCTTAAGGACAGCGTTCTTCACCCGCTCGACCACCGAATCGGGCACATCGCCATGGCGGAGGTGTCCCCACCAGAGGAGCACATCCGTGTCGTTCAGAACCTCCTCGGTCAGGCCGCACTCCTCGTCGTCGAGCGTCACCGTCCGGACCTTTATATCCTCTTCTTTTCCGAGAAAATCGGCAATCGCCTTGTGGATGCCCTCGGGATAAATCTTCTTGACCTCTTCATCAGACTTTTCGTGGCAGAACTCGTTATAGATCGTAACCGAAATCATCGCTTCCCTCTCCTTATCTTACCGTTTCGTATTTATCGTTGTTTACGGAAATATAGTTATCGCTGTTTATCGAAAATGTCCGCTTTATTCCCCCGTTTTTTCCTGTCGGGGGCTCGCCCCTACCGGGTAAATTGGACAAACAATACCTTTTGAAATTTTAGCACAGACTGCCTGTTTTGTCAATTGTATTCGATTTTTTTCTTTATGGAAAAAGAGGGTCGAGAACAGTCTTTAACAACACTTTTTCTTTTTCCATAAAAATTGCCGTTTAAACAAAGGTTTATTCAAAAAAACTCTTGCAAAAAAAGACAGAACGATATATAATGAGATTATTCATGTTTTCGGGATGCTTCCCGGACAAACTCGATAAAGACAAGAGAAAAATGACATCCGCAAGGCGGAAGATGGAGCAAGCAATGAAGAACAGCGAAAAGACCATGGAAAAAATCGTCGCTCTCTGCAAAAACCGGGGCATCGTGTATGCAGGCAGCGAAATCTACGGCGGCCTCTCCAACTCCTGGGACTACGGTCCTCTCGGCGTGGAGCTGAAGAACAACATCAAAAAGGCCTGGTGGAAAAAATTCGTTCAGGAATCTCCCTACAATGTGGGGCTGGACAGCGCCATTCTGATGAACCCGAAAACCTGGGAGGCCTCGGGACATTTAGCCGGCTTTTCCGATCCGCTGATGGACTGTAAGGTCTGCCACTCCCGTCACCGTGCGGACAAGCTGATCGAGGACTACGTAGCCGAAAACAACCTCGATATCAATCCCAACGGCTGGACCAGCGATAAGATGAGCGACTACATCAAGGAGCAGCATATCAAATGCCCCTCCTGCGGCAGCTCGGACTTTACCCCCATCCGTAAATTCAATCTGATGTTCAAGACCTTCATCGGCGTCACCGAGGACAGCGCAAACGAGGTCTATCTCCGCCCCGAAACGGCCCAGGGCATCTTTGTGAACTTCCAGAACATTCAGCGCACCACCCGCCGCAAGATTCCCTTCGGCGTGGCACAGATCGGCAAATCCTTCCGGAATGAAATCACCCCCGGCAACTTTATCTTCCGCATCCGGGAATTTGAACAGATGGAACTGGAGTTCTTCTGCAAACCCGGCACCGATCTCGAGTGGTTCGACTTCTGGCGTTCCTACTGCCGTGACTTCCTCTACAACCTCGGCATGACCCCCGAAAATCTCCGTCTGCGCGACCACGACAAGGACGAGCTCTGCTTCTACTCCAAAGCCACCACCGACTTTGAGTTCCTCTTCCCCTTCGGCTGGGGCGAGCTCTGGGGCGTAGCCGACCGTACCGATTATGACCTGACCCAGCACAGCAACACCAGCGGTAAGCCCCTCGACTATTTTGATCCCGAAACCGGCGAGCGTTATATTCCCTATGTCATCGAGCCCTCCCTCGGCGCTGACCGGGTTCTGCTCGCCTTCCTCTGCGACGCTTACGACGAAGAGGTGGTGGATGCGGAAAAGAACGATACCCGCGTCCTGCTCCATCTGCACCCTGCCCTCGCCCCCTACAAGGCTGCGGTTCTCCCCCTCTCGAAGAAGCTTACTCCCAAGGCTGAGGAGATTTTCCGTGAGCTCTCGAAGCACTTCATGGTGGACTTCGACGACACCGGCTCGATCGGCAAGCGCTATCGCCGGGAGGACGAGATCGGCACCCCCTTCTGCATCACCTACGATTTCGAGTCGGAGAACGACGGCTGCGTCACCGTCCGCGACCGGGATACCATGCAGCAGGTCCGTCTTCCCATCGCCGAGCTGACCTCCTATATCGCGGATAAGCTGGTATTTTAAGTTCTGCATTCTTTTTCGGTCAGGCGCTAAAGCATGACAAAGCTTCTCGCCTGACCGGATTTTTGCCCGAAATTTCTGATGGGAAACCGGCAAAGGCACAAAAGAAAAAGGCATACTTGCTTTGCAAGTATGCCTTTTTTTCCTGTTTTGTTCGCTTATTTCGAGGAAGCGGTGATCGCCGAGAAGGTGATGTTGTCGCCGCTGAGAAGCGAATATTCGACGGAAAGCTCCGAAGCCTCGCCTGCTTCGCAGGTGATGGTAATGGCGCGGTAATAGTTGCTGGCAATGTTGCCGAAGGTCAGGGTCTCAACATTGCCGGCACGGTCGCGCACCGTGATCTTGGCCACGCTGCGGTAACCGCCCAAATAGATGGTGTAGGTCATGGCGCTGCCATCGGTCTTGAGGGTGGTACGGAAGTTGCGCTTGGAGACCGGTCCGTTCGTGGTACCTTAGCATTGCCGGGGACATGGCCATAATGGT
>CAZGQH010000150.1:0-4915 GCA_964527575.1 uncultured Lachnospiraceae bacterium | reverse complement strand
ATCATTTAATTATGTGAGTATTTCTATACTTTAATAATTAAACTACACATATGCTAACTGGTAAAGAAAAAAAATAATGGGATCTATTCTTATAAAACGAGAAACTGCATGGCTTATTGATCTAATAATTGCAACAGGCATAGTTTTTATACCAGATGTGCTACTCACCCGTTTAACTAATTATAATCCGTTTTTCTTTACAGTTGCGGTAGGATTTTTACTTTTTATTTGCAAAGATATGTCCGGCAGAAGTGTAGGAAAAAGAATTTTGGGCCTTCAAATTGTTAATTCAAATAAAGAAGGGAGGGTTTCATTATGGAAATTGACCTTACGAAATATCTTATCTCCATTTTGGATTGTTGACGCTATAATTTGTTTATGTACCCAAGGTGAAAAAATAGAAGATTTAATATTGAATATAACAGTTATCGAAAACACCAATAATATTCTGAACAATTAGGTATTGTGTGTCCAAGAATAAAGTTTCATCGCAAGCAATAAGTCCAGCAGAGATATTTCCCTGCTGGACTTACTTTATAACATTCTCTTGTAGATCGCTATGATCGGACAACACCGCAATAAATTATCGGACTAATTCTATAATTTTGAGACCTCTTGTATGGAGATTCTTTTCCAACATTTTGCGGCTTTCGAAAAAAACTTTTCTGCAGCAAAATTCTCCGAGCATTTCAATTCAATATTCGAATGTAATCCGAAGGCGAAATATTGATGTCGCGAATCACCGCTCACCGGTCGGATCAAACCGGCCGGGTGTCTTCGTCGGCGCAGATCGCCTCTTTCTCTACCAGCGCCCGCAGGGCGTCCATGCGGCCGTCCAGTTCCCGGCTGAGGTATGCGCAGTAAGAGAGCTCCTGCGCCATCGCCTCGGTAAAGACATGACTTTTCTTATAGCGGAGCTGATGCTCTAAACTTGCCCAGGAGTCCATGGCGATGGTGCGAAGCTGCACCTCCACCTTCATCATCTTCTTTTCGTGAGCTAAAAAGATCGGAACCGCCACGATCAGGTGCAGACTCCGGTATCCGTTGGACTTCGGATTCCGGATGTAGTCTTTGCGGGAAATCAGCGTGATATCGTCCTGCTTCAGAAGCGCGTCGGCCAGAAGATAAACGTCTTCTTGGAAGGAGCAGACCACCCGCACCCCCGCCACATCGTTCAGATTTTCTTCGATTGCCTCCAGTGTGACCGGTATGCCCCGCCGTTCGAGCTTATCCCGTATGCTGAATGGCTTTTTCAGCCGACTTTTAATGTTGCTGATGGGATTGCGGTCATATTGCAGTGAAAATTCCTCATTGAGTACATTGAACTTGGTCTCGATCTCCATCATGGCGCAGTGATAATAGGCCATCAGATTACGGAATTTTTCAAAAAAAGAAAGTGAAGAATCGATCATTTCCGGTCGAAAAAAAATCGCCATCTGCTCTTGGAACTCCCTCTGATCGGGCAATATATCATTGGCAACCACCGGATAGGTTCCTTTCATGCGCTGGCCCTCCCTTCAAACTGACTGTTGTAGAGATCCGCATAGAAGCCGCCCTTCTGAAGCAGCGTCTCATGATTGCCCTGTTCGATCACATTGCCATCCTTCAGTACTAAGATCAGATCGGCATTCTTAATAGTGGAAAGCCGATGGGCAATCACGAAACTGGTGCAATTGGCAGTTAGGGCATCCATAGCTCGCTGAGCGATCAGCTCGGTGCGGGTATCCACAGAAGAAGTGGCCTCGTCCAGGATCAGCATGGGACGATTCTGGAGCATGGCGCGGGCAATCGTAAAGAGCTGTTTCTGACCGGCCGAAATGGTGGTATTTTCCGAAAGCTTGGTATCCAAACCCTTGGGCAGCGAGTGAACAAAATCCCACACGCCGCAGGCTTTGAGTGCCCGCTCCAGATCGGCATCCGAGATTCCCTCCTTGTTGTAAACGAGGTTTTCCCGAACCGTTCCCTCAAAAATCCAAGTATCTTGCAATACCATGGAGAAGAGCTCGTGCACATTTCCTCGTTTCATGTCGGTAATCGGAACTCCGTCGACCAAAATCGAACCGCTCTGGGTTTCAAAGAAACGCATCAAAAGATTGACCACCGTGGTTTTGCCGGCTCCGGTGGGACCCACAATAGCCACCTTCTGCCCCGGCTCAATCCGTGCGGAGAAATCCTTGAGCACCGCCTTGTCGGGATCGTCGCTGTAGCCGAAACGCACCCGATCGAAAACCACGGAGCCCTGCACTTCGGGAAGAACGGCTGTCTTGTCGCTCTCCTCCGCCATCTCCTCTTCTTCCAGAAAATCAAATATCCGTTTGCCGGAAGCCGAGGCGGTCTGCATCTGGGTCATGCCCTGCGCAATGCTGGTAAGAGGCGAGGTGAAGAGACGGACATACATGATAAAGGCGATGATGACGCTGAAGTGGATTGTACCGTCCATGGCAAGCTTTGAGCCGTACACGCACACCGCCACGTAGCCGAGGTTGCCTACAAAAGACATGAGAGGCTGCATGATGCCCGACAGGAACTGCGCCTTCCGGTTAGCCTCGTAGACCGAACGGTTTTTCGCCTGGAAACGCTCCTTGACCTCATCTCCCGCCCGGGAGAGCCGCACCACATCGTGACCGGTATACATCTCCTCCACATAGCCGTTCAGGTCGCCAAGGGTAGTCTGTTGCGCCACAAAGTACTTTTGCGAACGCGACATAATGAGGGTCATCAGAAGAAATCCGATCAGTGTGGCGCCGATAGCCACAAAACTCATCCGCCATTCAGTGATGAACATCATGACAAGACAGCCCACAAACTGTGCCAGCGCCGCCACAATCGAGGGCAGGCTGTTCGAGAGGGCCTGCACCAGCGTCTGAACATCGTTGGTCAGCCGGCTTAAGATATCACCCGCGGGAATCTTCCCGAAGGTCTTCATGGGAATTTTGTTGATCTTGTCGCAGATATCCCCCCGCAGCCGGTTGGAAAGACGCAGCGTCACGGTACACATGATATAGTGCTGAATAAAGCTGAACAGCGCGCCAAGGACATAGATGGCAATCAGGAAAAAGCCTACCCGGGCAATTGCCTGAAGGTCGATCCCGGTGGCAAGACCGTCGGTGATATATTCGGTGATCTCCGAGAGGCGGTTCGGACCGAGAATGGTCAGAATCGCACTGGCTGCCGCCAGCAGAAGGGCGATCACAATCGGAAGAAGCATATGTCCGGAATGGGAGAGCAGCTTGGCAAAGACTTTGCGGATACTGCCCTTCTCTTTGTGGGGAGGCTGTGAAAAGTGCATCCGATTCATGAAATATTCCCTCCTTTCTTATGCACCCAGCTCTTCTTCCGAGAGCTGGGACATGGCGATCTCCCGATAGACCGGACAGGTTTTGAGCAGTTCTTCATGCTTTCCGATTCCCACGGCACGACCGTGCTCGAGGACCACGATCTTGTCGGCATTCCGGATAGTGCCGATCCGCTGGGCCACGATCATCAGCGTGGTCCCAGCCAGTTCCCTTGTCAGCCCGGCCCGCAGCTCGGCATCGGTCTTATAGTCGAGGGCGGAGAAGGAATCGTCGAAGATCAGAATTTCCGGTTTCCGCGCCAATGCCCGGGAGATCGAAAGCCGCTGCTTCTGACCGCCCGAAAAGTTCTTGCCCCCCTGCTCTACTGTGGCTTTTGTTCCTTCCGGCAGCTTCTCCACAAAATCTGCCGCCTTGGCCAGCGCCAAAGCGCGACCGGTATTCTCCGGACTTGCGGGCTCGGCACTCTTGCCGAAATTCACATTGTCCTCCACACTGCCGGAAAAGAGCACGGCCTTCTGAGTCACATAACCGATCTTATTGTAGAGAGCATCGAAGGAATACTCCCGCACGTCCACACCGTCCACCAGCACGCTGCCGGCGGTAGCATCATAGAAACGGGCGGCCAGGCCCACAAGCGTCGTCTTGCCGCAGCCGGTGGCGCCGATAAAGGCGATGGTCTCACCCTTTTCGACTTTGAAGCTGATATGCTCCAGCACCTCTCCTCCCCCGTCGGGGTAACGGAAGGAGACATCCCGGAACTCCACGGTTCCCACCGATTCCCCTTCGCATCTCTTGCCGCTGACCACATGGCTTTCGGTATTCAGCACCTCGTTGATACGGCTGGCCGATACCTGCGCAGCCGGAATCATCATAAAAATCATGACGATCATCATCAAAGACATGACCACATAGGTGGCATAGGTATTAAAGACCACCACATCGCCGAGGAGCGCGATCCTTCCCGCAATATCACCGAGAGCGATCTTCTCGATCAGGAAAGCGCCCAGCCAGTAGATCGCCAGCGCCAGACCGTTCATGGCCAAGGTCATGGTGGGCATCAGCAGCGAAAAGGCGCGCTGATTGAAGAGTTGGGTATTTGTCAGAGCGTCGTTGGCTACCGCAAATTTTTTGTTCTGATAGTCCTCGGCGTTGAAGGCATGCACAACGGAAATACCGCTGACATTCTCCCGAGCAATACGGTTGATGTCGTCGGTCATCTTCTGTACTCTTCGGAAGCGGGGGAGCAGAATTACCATCATCACGCCCATCATCAGAAGCAGCACAAAGACAAAACCGCCGGTGATCAGTGAGAGCTCCCAGCTCTTGTTGACGATTTTAAGAACCGCCCAGACCGCCATGATCGGCGCTTTGACCAACATCTGCAGTCCCATCGAGATCAACATCTGAATTTGGGTGACATCGTTGGTAGTGCGGGTAATCAGGCTGGGTACCGAGAAGGCGTCCATCTCCCGTTTGCCGAAATCGGCCACCCGGCCGAAGATCGCCTCCCGCAGGGTATAGCTGAAACCGGCGGCGATCTGCGCCGAAAGGTAGCCGCATACCACAGCCAGCGCCATACTGGCCAGTGCACAGCCCAGCATCTTGCCGCCTACGACAAG
>CAZGQH010000149.1:0-4925 GCA_964527575.1 uncultured Lachnospiraceae bacterium | reverse complement strand
TGCTTGTTTTATGGCAGCTGGAAAGATTGTATGAATTGGAATTCACCGGTTTGTGTTTTACGGCCGGTTATATCGCCGCACTCTTTTTGCTGCTGTTTCTCTCTTTCTTTCTGACGCCACTGTTTCGAAAGAGAAGGGAAAAGGGAAACGCCCGTCCGGAAAAAACGCGGCGGTTCGATCTTTCCCGGCGGTGGGTACTGGGTCTTATTGTGTTCGGATGGATGGCGTTTTTCCATCTTCTTTGTGTGGCTGTTCTGCTGTTTTGCGACGGAATTCTACTAATTGGCGTGATGGCTTTTGCATTTACGCTGTTTTATGTGGGTTACACTTGGTTTCTGTCCTATTATCGGCCGCGTCCCTGTGTCCGTCTCTTCTTTCTGATTGCCAATCTGTGGTCGAGTATATTCTTTTATGTTGTCTTTTTTCATACTCCCCTCTGTGAATGGCTTTTTCCTGAATCCGAGTGGGCGATATTTGGTATTATCGCTTACATTCTTATACCTCTTTGGATATCGGGCGGCGGTGCCTTTGTTTCGGAAACGGTTGGTTATTATCGTGACATAGAGCGGAATCAACGCGAAAAAAATGATTCGGAGGAGCAGGGGGAGTCCTTGGATGCTTCCCACGATTCTTCCGGACGGGAGGAACAGGTATGAAACGCTTTTTCAATCAGGTGCTTTGCCCCTTGGGTGGCGGTTTTTGGCTGTTGCTTCCTGTCCTAATCCTGTATCGCAGTTGGCAGGGAAATCTGGACATTTGGATTCCAATTTATCTTTTGGGCCTTTTTCCACTTCTTTATAACCATAGGATTTTCTTCTCCGCGAAGGATTTTGATTCCTGGCGGGAGAAAAAAGAGGGTATTGCCATCCTTGGGTATCTGCTTTCGGCGGTTTCGTTTATAGTGCTGTTGTTTCTTGCGGTAAACGCTGTTCTTTCCTGGCGGTTAGATAAGCTGCCGGTGGATGCTGCGGAATTTTGGTATGCAGTGGGCTATGTTGCGGCACTTTTCCTGCTTCTATTTCTCGTCTTCCTTCTGACGCCGCTGTTTCGCAAGAGAAGGGGAAAAGAAAACGTGAGCCCGGAAAAGCCGCGTCGGTTCGATCTTTCCCACCGGTGGGTGCTGGGTGTGATCGTGTTCGGCTGGACGGTTTGGTTTCACCTTCTTTGTATTTTGATGCTGCTTTTTATCCGGTGGGTGCAATCGAAATTCGCTGCCGATATGTGGATTTTTGGCGTAATCGTCTTTGTGTTTTCTCTGTATTATATGGGTTATACCTGGTTTTTGTCCTATTATCGGCCGCGCCCCTGTGTCCGTCTCTTCTTTCTGCTTGCTAACCTGTGGTCGGTTGTATTCTTTTATGTCTTTTTGGCCTTTACCTCTATGGGAAATCGGATTCTTCCGCCGGCTGAATGGGGGTTAGGCGTGATTTTTCTGGCATCTCTTTGGACGGCAATCAGCGGTTCGATTTTTTCGGAAATTTTCGGCTTCTATCGGGACTTGGAACTCTGTAAAAAGATGCCGGGCGATCCGACATCCGTGGAAAATCGGTCGGTAGATTCAAAAGAGGAGGAACAGGAATGAAACGGGGGATTTTTTGTGTTTTCCTGCTTTTACTGACCGTTACCTTGTTGCTCGGGCTGGCCGGTTGCGGCCATCGGGATTATGAAATTCACGAGGTAGACGGCAGGTTCTATGTCAAATTTGACACCGAATGGGAGCCATGGGAGAACCCTGCCGGACGGGAACCCTCTGTGACCTTTCCCTCGCTGGCGGCGATGCAGTTCGCGTTCTTGCGGGGCTGGCTTTCCGATGATGAAACGGTTAGCTATCGTTTTCAGCTGGAAGAGACCGAGTACGGTTACCCCATCTGTGACCTGCACAATCTGTATGAGCCGGTCCTTCCTGAAAATGCCCTGTTAAAACCCGGCGTCATGCTGCGAAACGGAGTGGACTATACCCTCGAATTTCGGTGGGGGCCTCCCGATTATTCTCCGATTCATCAGGGAAATATCTCTTTTTGGTCGCCGGAACGGTTGGAGAGGGAAGCGGCAGGTTTCATGGACTACGGGAAGGCTCTTCTTTCCAAGGAGGGCTGGGCCTGTGAAGAGGTAAGCTATCGGAATCTGCCGGCGGAGTATTTTCGGCTGACGGCTGCGGGTAAAGTTCAGGCCGAGGTCTATCAATATATGTTGACCGAGGGGGAGGACACACTCTATATCCGTGAGATCTTTCGTTATAAGGGGGAAGACCGGCGCCGCTATCTGGATAGTCTTCGGATTATGCGGATAAGACCGACGGGAGGAAGCTTCGATGCGGTTCTGAATTCGGAGAGCTTATCGGATTCTTATAAATACCTTTCGGATGTTTCTCTCGAATGGATCACCGGTTTTTCTGCGAAAAAGTTCCGTGAAAAGCCGAAGTTCGGGCTCTCTCCCGAGGATCTGGAGGAGTATTTTTATATCACGCTCCTTTCCGAACCGGACTTTTTATCCGAGAACTTCAATTCAAAAGGTTCCTCCCAAGAGGGCTCCTCTTCGGAGGGCTCCTCCGATTCGTGACTGTACGGCTGCCGTTTGGGGCAGAAACGCTTTCTTCTCTCTCTGCATTTTACAAGAAAAAAAACCTGTCATGACGCGTCATGACAGGTCTTTTCGTTTGTTTGGTATTCTCTTACGAGAGCTTCAGGGTGACGATTTCGAAGGGCTTGACGGTCAGGGTGACGGTGTTGCCTTCCACGGGGAGGCTCTCAATGGGGTTCTCCAGAAGGTCGCAGATCTCGGCCTTGGTGAAATCGAAGCCAAAGGTCAGAGTGGGCTTCGAGGTCATGTTATAGGCGTCATAGAGACGGACAACGGTAGCGTCGCTGTCCTCGGCCTTCTTGACGATGTCGGTGAAGATGTTTTCACAGCTTGCCGAAACCATGCTGAAGGAGGCGGGCAGGCTGCCCTTGCCCGAGGCGGCCAGTGCCTTCATGGGATTGTTCAGGCTGTAGGCGAGGCGAACGGTGCCGGCCTCGCGATAATCGCCGGCATGGGGATAGATCGCATAGGTGAAGTGGTGAACTTCCTTGTCGGCGGCAGGGTTGGGGCTGGTGGCGCTCTTCAACAGCGTCAGCGAGAGGGTAGAGCCCTCGGCGCTGTGGCCGTACTTGCAGTCGTTCAGAAGGCTGAGGCCGTAGCCGTGCTCTGCGATATCCGCCCACTTGTGCGCGCAGACCTCAAACTTGGCCTGCTCCCAGCTGGTGTTGGCATGGGTGGGTCTCTCCACGTTGCCGTACTGGATCTCGTAGGTGGCTTTGTTGGTGTTGAAGTTGGTGGGGAATGCGGTGCGAACGAGGATGTGGTCGTTCTTCCAATCCACCGTGGTATCGAATTCCACCAAAGCGTTGTGATCGGTCAGGGTGATGGTCTGCTCCAGTGTGCTGTTCTGGAAGGATCTCTTTACCTTGAAGCCGGTTTTGGCACCGTTGCGGCAGGTTTCCACCGAAATGACATTGTTGATCGGCCAGCTCTTTTCGGTGTAGTAGTTGGTGATCTCCCAGGCGTCCCAGGCGCGGGGAATATCCTCGTAGGCCGAGATGGCGTTGGCCTTGGCGCCGGCGGGAATGATCTCCCGGTCGGCCTTCTTGTCGTAGAGCGAGATAATTTCGTAGTTCTCGTCAAAGCTGACGCGCACGAAATCGTTCTCGAGCTTCCGGCACTCGGTGCAGGCGATGACCGAGGAAGAGGTGTCGGGCGTAACGACCTTCCAACCCTGGGCGGGGATGCCTTCCACCCAGGCGGCGCCCTCTTCGGTAGCCACAAGGCCGTCGGAGACAAAGGCATTGGGGTTGAAGACCATCGTGCCGCTCTCGGAGAGGTTCTCGGCGATGGCGGCAAGACCCTCGCCGCAGATCGCCTCGCCCTTGCCCATCAGGTCGGCGTAGATCTTGTCGGAATCGTCATAGACCTCTTTGATGGAGGAGCCGGGGATGATGTCGTGGAACTGGCAGAGAAGGATCTTCTCCCAGCCGTCGTTCAGGACATTCTGGGGGTAATTGCCCTTCAGAACCGACTTGCCGATCGAGGAGATCAGCTCGGCGTTCTGATAGAGGAACTCGCTTCTCCGGTTGTTCTTCTTATTCTTGGCGATGGAGGTGTAGGTGCCGCGGTGATACTCGAGATAGAGCTCACCCACCCACTTGGGGAGGAAGCGGCTGTCTTTCGTCTTCTCCTCCATGCGGTCGAGGAAGTCGCCGGCAAACTCAAAGGAGACGGTGGGGCAGCCGGGAATGCCCTTGGTGAGGCGCCGTCCGGTTTCGATCATGTCGCGGGTAGGTCCGCCGCCGCCGTCACCGTGACCGAAGGTACTGATCGTCTCGTTGGCGATGTCCTTCTGCTGGAAGCGCTCCCAGCAGCCGCGGATCTGCTTCGGACGGATGTCGGCGTTATAGGTGGTGCCGGTGCCGGAGGACTGTCCGTTCCAATCCTGTGCGGTAAGGAAGTAGGAGAAGATGTCGGTGCCGTCGATGCCGTACCACTTGAAGACGTCGCAGGGGAGCTTGTTGGTCTCGTTCCAGCTGATCTTGGAGGTGACAAAGCGGGTGACGCCGGCCTTTCTCAGAATCTGGGGCAGGGCGGCGGAATAGCCGAAGACGTCGGGCAGCCAGAGAACCTTGCTGTCCTTGCCGAACTCTTCCTTAATGAAGCGCTTGCCGAACATCAGCTGACGAACCAGTGACTCGCCGCTGGTCAGGTTGCAGTCGGCCTCCAGCCACATGGCGCCTTCCACTTCCCAGCGCCCTTCCTTGACGAGCTTCTTAATCTCTTCGTAAAGGGCGGGGTCGTCCTCCTTGACAAACTGGTAGAGCTGGGGCTGGGAGGACATGAACTTGTACTCGGGGAACTCCTTCATCATGTTGACCACGGTGGAGAAGGAACGCTGT
>CAZGQH010000148.1:0-4974 GCA_964527575.1 uncultured Lachnospiraceae bacterium | reverse complement strand
TTGCTTATTATATCACTACCTAACCATTTTGTCAAGCCCTTTTTTAAACTTTTTTCACTTTTTTCGAAAAAGTGATTTTGCCGGACAAAAACCGTTTTTACTCGACTTTTTTCAGCTTTGCCATATTTCCCATGAGTTTTTTTGTGCCTCTCTGGTCGAAAGCAACCTCATAAAGCATGTCACTGCCGAGAGAACGCGCAGAAAGCACCACGCCCTCCCCGAAAACCGGATGCACCACCGTGTCTCCCATCGCGAAAGTCTCTGCAGGAGTCTTCGGCCGGGCAGGAGCCTGAGGCCGCCGTCCGATCCCGCCTGCAGGGGGAGCAAAAGGACTTCTCCCCTCCCGCACCGGCGTCCGGGCAGCCGGCTCGCGTCCGCCTTCGCTGCTCTCGATCAGAAGGGGCGGAATCTCCTTGACAAAACGAGAGAGAGGATTGTACTGGGTCTGCCCGTAGAAGAGACGCTCCCGGGCATGGGTCAGAAAGAGCTTTTCCCGGGCACGGGTGATGGCCACGTAAGCCAGCCGCCGCTCCTCCTCCATCTCCTCATGCTCGGTCTGCGCCTGCATGGAGGGAAACATTCCGTTTTCCATACCGGGCAGAAAGACCACGGGAAATTCCAGACCCTTGGCGGAGTGCATGGTCATCATCACCACCGCATCGGCCTCTTTGTCGTAGTTGTCTACATCGGAGACCAGCGCCACCTCCTCCAAAAAACCGGCCAGGGTAGCGCCCTCGTTGTTTTCCTCGTATTCCACCGCGTTGGAGATCAGTTCTTCTACGTTCTCAAGGCGATCCTTGCCCTCTTCTCCTTCGGCCGTCAGCATAGCGCGATAGCCCGAAAGATCGATGGTCTGGCGAAAGAGTACCGAAAGGGTCTCGGTCTCGGCTACCTCCCGCAGATGGCGAATCAGCGCGGCAAATTCCGCCAGCCGGGGCGCCATGCGGGAAAGCGCCGTATACTGCCCGGCGTTTTCGATAACCGAGAGCAGCGTTTTCCCCTCGGTGACGGCGATGTCGTTGATGGCGTCCAGCGCTGCCGCACCGATCTTGCGCTTGGGCTCGTTGATAATCCGGGTAAGGCGGAGATTGTCGGCAGGATTATTCACCAAACAGAGATAGGCCAGAATATCCTTGATCTCCTTGCGGTCGTAGAAGCGCGTGCCGCCCAGCACCCGATAAGGGATGCCGCTGCGGGAGAAGACTTTCTCAATCGCGTTGGACTGGGCGTTCATGCGGTAGAGCACCGCGAAATCCCGGAAGGGTCGCTTCTCGGTGCGGACAAGCTGCATGATTTTTTCGGATATGTAGACGCCCTCGTCGCTCTGGTTGTCGAGGTTTGCAAGAACAATCCTGTCCCCGCCGGCCTTAGCCGTCCAAAGGGTCTTTCCCCGTCTTTTCTCGTTGTTGCCGATCACCGCGTTGGCGGCATCGAGGATCACCTGCGTGGAGCGGTAGTTCTGCTCCAGCTTAATGATCCGGGCGTCGGGATAGGTGCGATCGAAGCTCAGAATGTTCTCGATGGTAGCCCCCCGGAAGCGATAAATGCTCTGGTCGTCGTCGCCCACCACCATCAGGTTCCGGTAGGAGCCCGAAAGGAGCGTAGCCAGCATAAACTGGGCGTGGTTGGTGTCCTGATACTCGTCCACCGACACATAGCGGAACTTTTTCTGATAGTACTCCCGCACCTCGGGGTTTTCGGCAAGAAGGGTCACGGTCTTGACGATGATATCGTCAAAGTCCACCGCGTTGGCCTCGGCAAGCTTCTCCTGATAGAGCTTATAGATCTTGGCCACCTGACTGAGGCGGTAATCCTTTCCCGCCTGCTCGGCAAATTCCTCCGGCGTAATCAGCTTGTCCTTGGCGCGGCTGATCGTTCCCATCACCGCCTTGACCGGAAAGCTCTTGTCGTCGATTCTGAGATCCTTCAGCACCTGCCCGATGACCTTTTTGCTGTCGTCGGTATCGTAGATGGTGAAATTGCGTGCAAGTCCCACCGGCTCGCCGGAGCGGCGCAGAATGCGGACACAGACCGAGTGGAAAGTGCCCGCCCAGATCTCCAGCTCCTCGGGCTCCACCGCAAGGGCCTTGGCCAGTCGCTCCTTCATCTCCCCCGCCGCCTTATTGGTAAAAGTGATCGAGAGCATGGCCCAGACCGGGCAGGGAGCCACCGCATAAGGCGTCAGAGCGGCGGCAATCGCCTCTTTGTCCCAAGAGGTCGCCTGCTCCAGCCGCGCGATCTCCTCCTCACCCACGCCATAAGGGAGACTTTCGTCGTAATAGGCGTCGCCGAAACGGATGATATGGGCAATGCGCTTGACCAGCACGGTGGTCTTGCCGCTTCCCGCTCCCGCCAGTACCAGAAGGGGCCCCTTTACGGTATAGACCGCCTTCCGCTGCTCCTCGTTCAAATCGGCGTAGAGCCTGTCAAAAAGCGCCCGCTTCGCCTTTACAAACCTTTCTGTCAATCTATCCATATTTCGATTCCCTGCCATTTCCTTTTTGTTTCTCCGGCGGTTTGCCTCCGCCGACGGTCTTTCTCTCTGCTGGCGGTATTATCCCGCCAATTGCCTTTTCTTTATCCTCTTCAGACGCCTGTTTTCGTCAGTGTATCCACATACTCCGCAGCGGCCAGCGCCGCCACCACGCCGTCGGAGGTCGCCGTGGCAATCTGCCGGACTTTTTTGGTGCGGCAGTCCCCGGCCACAAAAACACCGGAAGTCTTGGTAGTACAGCTTTCATCGGCCATCACATAGCCCCAGGGGTCGAGGGTCACAAGATCGGCAAAGGCCGCGCAGTCGGGAGCAAGGCCGATGGCCACAAAAATTCCATCGGCGGATATCTCCCGCGTCTTTCCGGTCTTCTCGTTCCGGATGCGAAGGCCGGAAAGCGTCCCCGACCCGTCTGTGAGATAGTCGGTGGCCAGCGAATCATAAATCACTTCAATATTATCTGCCGCCAGCACCTCGCCCGTCAGCTTCGGCTCGCCGGTGAGCTCCGAGAGATTCTGCACCATGGTGACCTTCGGGCAGAGCTTGGCCAGAAGCAGCGCTTCCTGCTTGGCGGAGTTGCCGCCCCCCACCACGATTACAGACCGCCCCTTGTAAAAGGCGCCGTCACAGACCGCACAGTAGGAAATTCCCTCTCCGGTAAGCGCCTCTTCCCCCGGAAGGCCGAGGGTCCGATGCTTGGCGCCGGCGGCGAGAATCACCGCGCGGCCGGTATAGTCTCCTCCCGCCGTGCGAATGGCCTTCAGCTCACCCCGATCCTCGATACCTAACACTTCCTCCACCTCGAGATCTGCACCCAAGGCAAGAACCTGACTCACCAGCTTATCGGCAATCTCGTTGCCGCTAGCCGTCTCGATACCGGGATAGTTTTCGATCTTCGGCGAGCTTGTGATCTGTCCGCCGATCGCCCCCTTTTCCAGAAGGAGGACGCTCTTCTCCGCCCGGAGAAGATAGAGGGCCGCGGCAAGCCCCGCAGGCCCCGCGCCGATAATAACAACATCGTAGATCATGATTTTTCCTTTCCTGCTATCTGAAATTGGGTTCCGGCAAAGAAAAATGTCCGGAACCGCCTGACAGGTCTTTCGTCGGTCCCGGGCATTCCTTCTTGCACAAGCGCAGGATTGCCTGCGTTTTTCGCAGGCAATCCGCCGGTTTTACCGGTTCTCGATATACTTTATAATTTCCGAAAGTCCCCGGTACAATTCGTACTTCTTGCTGCCGGTAACCACCAGCGTGGGGGCGCCCCGCACACCGAAACGAGCCACCAAATCGCCGTTCTGATCGGCGTCCAGCTTCGTGAAAGCGACACCTGCCTTCTCAAGCTTGGCCGCAGCCACCTTGCAGTTGGGACAGGTGGCAGTGGCGAAGAGCATGACTTTCTTGATCTCGCCGTCGGTCTCGGCCGCAGGCGAGGAAGCACCCGCCTCGGGATTCTTGACGCCCTGATGCTTCAGCACCGAGTTGTCCAAATCATAGAGCTTTCTCTCCTTGTACTCCTGCGCCTTGCCGTCATTCCAGTTCTGCACCGGACGGTAGTAGCCGGTAATCCGGCTGTAGACCTCGGTGGTATCGCCGCACTCGGGACAGCTGAAGTGCTCGCCCGTGATATAGCCGTGCTTGCGGCAGATCGAATAGGTGGGAGAGATTGTGTAGTAGGGAATCTTGTAGTTCTCGGCGATCTTGCGGACCAGATTTGCCGCTGCCTGCCAGTCGGGCATCTTCTCACCGAGGAAGGCGTGGAAGACCGTACCGGAGGTATAGAGGGTCTGGATGTCATCCTGCACGTCGAGGGCGTCGAAGATATCGGCAGTATACCCCACGGGCAGGTTGGAGCTGTTGGTATAATAGGGAGCGTTGCAGTCGCTGGTAGCCGTGATGATATCGGGATAGAGCCTCTTGTCGTGCTTGGCAAGCCGATAGGAGGTGCTCTCCGCCGGGGTGGCCTCCAGGTTATAGAGATCACCGTACTTCTCCTGATAGTCGGAGAGGCGGTCGCGCATGTGGTTGAGGACCTCGATTGTAAACTCCTGGGTCTCCTTGTGGGTCATGTCGGCATGGAGCCACTTGGCGTTGAGTCCCGCCTCGTTCATACCCACAAGACCGATGGTGGAGAAATGGTTGTCAAAACTGCCGAGATAGCGCTTGGTATAGGGATAGAGCCCCTCGTTCAAAAGCTTGGTGATGATGGTGCGCTTGATCTTCAGCGAGCGGGCGGCCACATCCATCAGGTGGTCAAGACGCTGGAAGAACTCCTCTTTCGTAGCCGAGAGATAGGCGATACGGGGCATGTTGAGCGTGACCACACCGATCGAGCCGGTGCTCTCGCCGCTGCCGAAGAAGCCGCCGGATTTCTTGCGCAGCTCCCGCAGGTCGAGGCGCAGACGGCAGCACATGGAACGCACATCCGAAGGCTCCATATCGCTGTTGATGTAGTTGGAGAGATAATGCCGTATGGAAGGCCTCTA
>CAZGQH010000147.1:0-4974 GCA_964527575.1 uncultured Lachnospiraceae bacterium | reverse complement strand
GCCAAACTTACGTTTCGGATCGATTCCCTTTGGCCGAGACACCCGACAGATTCAACGGTTCATTTCCCCTTGAAGGGAAACGAAAAGAAGCAACCGCAGGTTGCGGTTGCTTCTTTCTTATAACTCACGCGATTCCAATCGGCTTACTGTCCGCCGCGGCGCTTCTTAAGAATCACCACCGCAGCAACTGCCCCGCCCACCACGACCACGGCAGCGGCCACAAGGCCGATGATGAGGCCGGTAGAAGAAGACTTTTTTTCCTTGTCCGTACTGTCAGGTGAAGTGGTGACAGGCGTATCCGGCTCGGTCTGAACAGGATCGGTTGTATCGGGCTCCGTCTCGCTGGGCTCGGCAGGCGTCCACTTGGCAAAGAGGGTCAGATCGCCCGAAAGAGGCGTATCAAAATCGAAAGCCTTGGTGCAGTCCGCGTCGGTATACCAGCCATCGAAGCGATAACCCGCAGCGGTAGGGGCCGCCGGTGCGGTAAGCTTGCCGCCTGCCAGCACCGACAGAGCCGCCGGCGCGCTTCCCTTTCCGTTCGTATCAAAAGCAGCGGTATATTCCTTTGCCCCTTCGCCGCCCTTGTAATCCACAAAGAACTGCGCAGAGGAGACCCACTCGCCGGTGATGAAGTCCCGGCCGAGCACTAAAATCTTATCTTTATAAATCCGAATGTAATAGCCCTGGCTGCCGTCGAGGTTTTCGCCGCCCTTCACATTGTAGCTGGTCCAGAGGTAAGCGACCGAAGCGGTGTTGAAAATCGTGGGAAGAGCCTCGTCCCGTACATACATGGTTCCCTCGGAATCGAGGGTCCAGTGGCTGTGGCCGTTGAACATGACCACCTCGGGATACTTGTCAAGAACCTTGCGGAAGCCCGGCTCGTTGGCCACGCCGTTCCAGCCCTGTCCCTCAAAGCTGCCGGCCACCGTATTCTTCAGCGACTGATGGAGGAAAAGGAAAGTGGGGCGGCCTTCGTCCCGATCCTTGGCCAGCGTCTCGTCCAGCCACTCGGTGGTCTTGGGCAGAAGGGTGGTGTGAAGGTCTCCGTTCACCAGGCGGTCGTTGCCGAGGAAAACAAAATGATAGCCGTTCAGCCAGAAATCGTAGTGAGAGCTCTCGGGATGCTCACCGTTCGGCAGGGTAGCGTACTCCAAGAAGAGCGCAATCTGATCCTGCAGCGTTCCGTTATAGAGATCGTGGTTGCCCACCGCCAGGAAATAAGGAGGCGCGTCCTTCACCGAGCCGTGAAGCTTCACCATCTGCTCATACTCGAACTTCTTGCCCGAGTTGGCCATATCGCCCACCACAAAGATGCCGGCGCTCTTCTTGCTGTTCGCCACCACATCCTTCAGCATGCTGACAAAGTTTTTGTCGTAAGTATGATTGTTTTGTCCGGTGATATGGATATCGCTCACCACCTGGAACTCCAAAAGAGGCTCGCCGAAATCCTTCGAAGCCGCCCCGGCGGGAAGCTTTACCTCACAGGGCTCCGACAGATCGCCCGCCGCATTGGCGGCATAGACGAGCAGCCGGGTAGCGCCCTTGGGAATCAGCAGATTTTTATCGAGATTTCGCTCGGTGGTACTGCCGGTGACCTTGAATTTGGCAAGACCGGTATAGCCCGCCAGCTTGCCGTTATCGTCCGCCCAGAAGCAGAAGATGTCGGTGGCGGAATCGCCCTCGGCCAGCTTGACGGTCAGCTTGCCCTCGGCAAAGCCGTCGGTGTCGTTCGCCAGCTTGTATTCCACCGAAAGGGGCTTCGCCGGCTTATCGACCACCGGCTTTTCGATGGTGATCTGCATCCAGGCCACCGTCTTCGAAAGATCACTGGAATCGTTGGGCATCAGACGGATCACATACTCCCCGGCGGGAAGAACCGCCGGCGCGCTGCCGTTGTCCGAAAGCGTGCGTACATCCACCTCTTTGCCCGAGCCGATATCGCTGACATAATCCCAGCGGATCGAATGCTCGTCGTTCACATAATAGATGCCGAGCCAGTCCTTGCCCGAGCCTTCGGCCTTGACCAGAATCGGCTCGTTGTAGGCATAGGTGGTCTTGGGTACAATCAGTTTCGTAAGATCGCCTCCCGAGGTAGGTTTGTCTGCCGGGTTGCCGATGGTGATCTCCACCTCAGCCAGCGCCTTGCTGATATCGGTGGAATCGTCCGGCATCAGACGGATCACATAGTTGCCGGGAGCAAGCTTTTCCGGCGCTCCGTTGTTGACCTCGGTGGTGTTCCGGATGTCAAAGGGAACCCCCGAGCCCACGGTAGTCACATAGTCCCAGCGGATCGAATGGGGATCGCCCGGATAGTAGATACCGACCCAGTCCTTCTCCCCCGTGCTGACGGCGGTAACCATGATCGGCTCATCCTCGCCATAGGCCGTCTTATCGGTGGTAAGCGAGGGTGAGTCCGCAAAGATGGCATAGAGCCCCAAGCCACCCAGCAGAAGCGTCATGGCTGTCAAAAGTGCAAGTACTTTTTTCATACACTTATCCTTTCTCCTTGTAACATGCTTCCGGTTAAATGAAGTAAATCTGCTTGCTTTCCGGATTAAGGATAGTATATACGATCGATCGGAACAAGTCAAGGAAAGCACACGGGAATGACAACATTCACACTTTATACTGCGCATTGTTCAAAAACGCGCAAAATTCTTCAGAGAAGGGGACGAATCAGGGCCGGTCTTGTGCGTTTATCCGAAAAAAACTGCCAGGCGAGCGAATATACAAAAACGAGCGTTTGGCGGTATTACGAGCGTCTGGCGGAATTTTTAGCGGCACCGGAAAAGATCCGGCATACTTCAGTAGCATATTCGGCGGCCAAACTGCACATCTGTAATCAAAACAACGATAAAGACCAAGAATGAATTGAATATAAATCGTTGCTTTTTCTGCCTTTTATAGGAGGCCTCCCTTCAGAATCATGCCGCCCGAAAGAAAAAGAGAAAACGCTCTTGACCTTTTCGGAAAAAAAGGGTATAATGGCTTTGTTATGCGTTCAAAAAAGGCCGAGATGTTTGATTTTTATCGAAAATTACCTATCTTTTGTCCGCCACTATGCAAAAAGGAGCTTTACAATAAAACATGATCAAAACCATCGATGTGGGACTGCAGTACGGCGGTCGTTCGCTTTTCAATCACGCCGACCTGGTGTTTTCCCCCGGCAACTGCTACGGCATTATCGGCGCCAACGGCGCGGGAAAATCCACCTTTCTGAAGATCCTTTCGGGCGAACTGGAGCCCGACAAGGGCGAGGTCATCCGGGATCCCAAGGAGCGCATTTCGGTCCTGAAGCAGGATCACTTTCTCTATGACGACTACACCGTCACCGACACGGTACTTCACGGCAACGAGGAGCTCTGCGACATCATGCGGCAGAAGGAGGAGCTCTACGCCAAAGAGGAAATGAGCGAAGAGGAGGGCATGCGCCTCTGCGAGCTGGAAGAGCGTTTTGCCGAAATGGACGGCTGGAGCGCCGAATCGGACGCCGAAATTCTGCTCAACGACCTCGGCATCGCTCCGGAGCTGCATGGCGAGAAGATGAGCACCCTTTCGGGCGACCTGAAAGTCAAGGTACTTCTGGCCCAGGCTCTCTTCGGCCACCCCGACATCCTGCTCATGGACGAGCCCACCAACCACCTCGATCTCGAAACCATCGCCTGGCTGGAGAACTTCCTCCTGGAGCTGGACAACAGCACTGTCATCATTGTCTCCCATGACCGGCATTTTCTGAACAAGGTCTGCACTCACATTGTGGATGTGGACTTCGGCAAGATCACCACCGTGGTGGGCAACTACGACTTCTGGTACGAGTACACCCAGATCCGCCAGCGGCAGATCCGGGAACAGAACAAAAAGGCAGAAATCAAGATCAAAGAGCTTACCGAGTTCATCGCCCGCTTCTCGGCCAACGCCTCCAAGTCCAAGCAGGCCACCAGCCGGAAGAAGCTGCTCGACAACATCACCCTGGAGGACGAGGGAGTCTCCTCCCGCCGCTTCCCCTTCGTGGATTTCAAGCCCGACCGGGAGATCGGCAAGGATGTCCTTGTGGTAGACGGCATCTCCAAGACGGTCGACGGCAAAAAGATCCTCGACAAGGTCTCCTTCACCGTCCATCCCCACGACAAGATCGCCTTTATCGGCGACGACCCGGTGGCGCGCACCACCCTCTTCCGGATCCTTGCCGGCGAACTGGAGCCCGACGAAGGTTCTTATAAATGGGGCGTCACCACTTCTTTCTCCTACTTTCCCAGCGATAACTCCTCCTATTTTGACGGATGTGAGGATTCGCTGGTGGACTGGATCCGGAGCTACTCGAATTTGGTTTACGAATCGGATGTGCGCTCCTGGCTGGGACGGCTGCTCTTTTCGGGTGACGAGGTACACAAGAAGGCCTCGGTGCTCTCGGGAGGCGAAAAGGTCCGCATGATGCTCTGCAAAATGATGCTCTCGGGCGCCAATGTGCTGATTCTGGACGAGCCTACCAACCATCTCGACCTGGAGTCCATCGCCGCCCTGAACGAAGGTCTTGTCCGCTTCCCCGAGGTGCTTCTCTTTACCTCCCACGACCACCAGTTCGTGCAGACCGTCTCCAACCGCATCATCGATGTAACCGCCGGCCATTTCAACGATATGCAGATCACCTACGACGAATATATCGAGCGAAAACTGAATAAAGGCTGATTTTCTTCCTGCGGCCTTTCGGTTCTTTCTCTCCGGCAGGATTTCCGGATGCACAACGACGATACAGAGAGAAATGCCGCACCGCTTCCTATTGATAGCGGTCTTTTGAAGGCAATTGCATCGACCGGAAACAGATCTTCAACAAGAAAAACAGATTTTCTCCCAGAAGGCCCCCACCCGCCGTTTTTACGGCGGGTGGGGGCTTCGTTTTTTTCGTCTTTCATTTGAACTCTTTCAGTCATGACTCGCTGTCGACTGCATCGGGCTTGAGATAGTTCAGCTCGCCGA
>CAZGQH010000146.1:0-4978 GCA_964527575.1 uncultured Lachnospiraceae bacterium | reverse complement strand
CTGTCTTTACAAGGGAGACCGCATTTGGGAGCTTCATATCTTTCGGACGGTGTCAATCTATGAAAACCAGAAGCTGGTGGATATGCTCTTAAAACGGCGGGATCTTTTACAGAAAAGTGATCTTTCCGACTATCTCTCCGAGGAGGATGCCGAACGGGTAGCGGGAGCAGAGGTTTTGACCTGCCGCAATTTTGTCATACTGGCAGTTACCGATGAAAATGAGACGGTACGACAGATCGTAAATGCCATTTCATAAAGTGACATCAGACAGGAAAAGCCGTTTGCCCGAAGGCAAACGGCTTTTTTTATCGGTTTTGTGCGGTATCGATGACGGCGTTTCTTTCGCGGAAGAGGAGGGAGATGCACCAAAGGGCGGCAAGACCCACCAGAACGTACACGATCCGGCTTACCACGGCGGTCTGACCACCGAAAATCCATGCGACGATGTCAAATTTGAAGAGGCCTACAGACCCCCAGTTGATACCGCCGATGATTAACAGGGTGAGCGCGATTCGATCCATAATCATACTTGGGTATTGACCTTTCTGAGGCAATATAGTTGCTACACCGAAACGGTATAAGCAAGCATAGTATGACCCGCCGGCCGGACGGTTATGCGCGTTTTTCTGTTTGCGTGTTTTGCTGGCGTTTATACTCAAGATAGCAGAATCCGTCTTCGGTTACAAGAGTGAAAAAAGGAGCTTCCTTGCCGGCGAAAAAGTATTCGGCATTCATTCCTGCCATGCCGTCGTGAATAAACTCGGTTCGATAGGTGGCAATATCCCGCGAAAAGCTGTCTTTGTCTTGTGAAAAAGAAAAGGTTGCCTCACAGGAGGAAAGATTTCCGTCAAAGCGGCGAAAGGAAAAGTCCGAGCAAAGAATAGCGGAGTTCTCGGCGATAAGTGTGACCGCATCATAACCGCCCTCTAAGGTGAGCGTGCTGTTGTTAAGCGAGATCTCCAACCGTTCAATTTCCGGATCCGAGGCCAGACCGAGCGTTACCGAGCGCTTTTCTTGGTTTGTGTTTTTATCCTTCAGATAGCGGCCGATTCCGCTAAGGCCGCCGGGGGAGTCGCTGAGATATAAACGGTCGGAAAAAGAAAGCGAATCGGAAATGACAAGCTCTTCTTCATCCTGAAGAATACCCAGCTCGCTTTCGCCGTATCCCTGAAATTCGATATAGTTTTTTTCTGCCTGTTTGACAGAAAGAACACAATCGGTCAGCGAGATTTTGACATCCCGAAAGGATTCTGAAATTTCTTTTTTGACAAGCGATTTTTCCGAAGGCTGCTGGGCAAAGGAGAAGAGAAGCAGGCCTGCTCCCAATACGATCATAAGGGAGGAAAGGATCAAAACCAATTTTGCTGTTTTGTTTTTTTTCATAGGATGCCCACTCCTTTCTTAGCATAACGAAACAGGTTGCGGACAAGCAGGAAAAATTTTTTATTGAATCCTTCTCCGATACGCCGCAGAAAGGTGATGCAGGAAAGGACCGGCTTGTAGAGAAAATAACCGCCCAAAAGAGCCGCACCGCCGCATACAAGCATGAGGCTGGCCTCAGTCAGAGCGTCGTTTATCCGTCCTGCTCCACTGTATCGAATGACAAAGAGCAAGGAATAGAGCGAAGCCGACAGAAGAAGGAGAAGAAAGAGAAAATAGAAGCCGGTCACTGCGGCTAAGGAGAGCAAAAGGAGCAGATTGACCGTGAGGAAGACCGCGGTAAGAAGGAGAACGACGAAGAACAGGCTGGGAAGAAAGAGGAGAAAAAGCCAGAAGCCGAGAAGAATCGGATGCGCATTTTTCAGATCTGCGGCAACTGGTTCGCTCGTCGGAAAATTACTTTTGTTTCCCTGGGCAATCGTTTTTTTGTCTTCTTTATGGGATGCGGTTTCTTGGGGAGGATCGGTATGGGACGGTACTTTGATATGGGGGAAAGTATCGTTTTCGGAAAGAACGGTTTGGTCATATGTGGGTGCAGGCGCGTCTTGTACAGTTTCTCTTCTTGTTTCATCTGCGGGAGGAACGGGAATAAGAATAGTATCCTCCAACACGCGTGCGGTTTCGGCGGAGGGAGCAATGAGAATGGTGTCATTTTCCTCCCACGGGTCGGATTCTTTCGTATCCGGAAAAGTCGCCGGGAATGTTTTTTCTGAAATCCGGACAGTCAGATTCGTCTCGCGGAGCTGCTTACTTTTTTTCGAAAGAAGAGGCAGCGTTTGGTTTTCCGGCTGTTCGGAGATGATGATCGTATGGGTATCCGAGGGAAGCTTCGCGATCGAAATAGTATTTTCGATCATAAGCGTCTTCTGACCGATGTCCTGCGCTGTAACTGCTGTGTGACTATATTGTTCCGCATTGTTCTTCTTATATTCAGCCATTTTGTCGGAATTGCCTGTATGATTGGGCGTTTCCCGCGAACGGTGCAGACGAGCTTTTTCCGAGGAGATGATCATTTCCAAATGCGCTCTTGTGATATATTCTTTTTGATGTTTATCCGAAACGCCGGACAGGGTGCATCTCTCGCGGTCGATCACCCGTTCTGCCGCGTCGTCTGTAACGCCGATCGCCGCAAGAGCGATCCGAAGATCCTGAAGATATTCGGAAAGTTCCATGAGAGTGCCTCCTTTTCTTTTTTCTTACTTGCATTTTTCGGATAAAAATGCTATAATGTGTCGTCTGAAGGATACGATTAGGAAGGGATTTGTCGGATATGAGAATGCGAAAGAAAAAGAACGGGGAAGCCCGGTTTGCCGCCTGCTCTGAATATGTCATTGCGTCAAGAGAGGAACTGGAAGGCTACCTCGACCGCTTTCCCTGTGAGCTGGAGATCGGCTGCGGAAAAGGGGGCTTTATCATTCAGATGGCGGAGCGCCATCCGGAAAAGTTCTTTATCGCCGTGGAGGTGATCACCGATGCGCTGATCACGGCTCTTGAGAATGCCAGCAAAAAAGGAATACCCAATCTTCGCTTTATCAACAGCAATGCCCGCCTGCTTCCCGAGCTTTTCCAAAAGGGCGAGGTGGCCACGCTGTACCTCAATTTTTCCGATCCCTGGCCAAAGGCGCGGCACGCCAAACGCCGCCTGACGCACCGGGATTTTCTTGCAATCTATCGGTCGGTACTGTCAGAGGAGGGAAAGATCATCTTCAAAACCGACAACCGGCCGCTGTTTGATTTCTCTCTGGAGGAGTTTTCCGAGGCCGGCATGAGGATCACCGATGTTACCTATGATCTGCATAACAGTCCTTACAACGCGGACAATGTTATGACGGAATATGAGAAGAACTTTTCCGAAAAAGGTTTTCCTATCCACCGTGCGGTGGTATTTCCCAACTGAATAAACGAAAGACAAAAGAGCTGCTTTCCCGGATAAATATTCTCTGCAAGGGAAAGGCAGCTCTTTTCACCGCTTTTTGGAGCCGGACATCGATTCTTCTTTCTGTTTTTTCTTTTTTGCGGGCAGAAGAACGAAATGGTGATAGAGAAGAAGCGCCGGTGCGGCGAGAAGAAGATAAGCCGCGATCAGAAGCAGAACCAGCGTGAAGCTGCGGGTGGACAGAGGATATTTGGTGGGAAACGCGTTGGAAAAAAGCGCGACGATCACACTGATCGACAGGATTGAAAGTCCCATATGAAGAAAAAAACGTCCTACGAAAGGGATCTTGTCCCGATCCAGTATAAGCCCGCAAAGAGCCAGCGCCAAGGCGATGACAAAACACATCATCGATGAAGTCAGGTTGATATTGATCACATCCGACACGCTGTCGATGATGACGCAGACCACCAACCAGATCAATGTGAAGAAGATACAGGTGGGTGAGATTATTTTTTGAAAAAGATAGCGTAAGGTTTTCATGAAGTTTCCTTTGAAGGGGTAATTTTTTTTATTATAACACATCGGCCGGCGTTTTTTCAAGTCTTCTTTTCCAAAAAATCCGCAGAGGTCAAAAAATGCGGATGAAGAGCGCAAATCCGCGGCCTTCTTATTGACAAACGGTCGAAAAAATGTATAATATACTATGTATAATCATGCACTACAAGACAAAGGAAGGCTTTGCAAGTTTATGAAGAGAAGAGAGGCCCGGGAGGCGTTGTTCATCCTGCTCTATGAGATGACCTTCAATGCACCGGAGGAGTTGGAAACGGTTTTGGAAACAGAAGGAGAAAAGCGCGATCTTGACGATGCTTACCTCCAATCCTCCATTCGCGGTATTTATGAAAAGCTGGATGTGATCGATCAGAAGATTGCCGCTCACGCCCGAGGTTGGAGCTTGGAGCGTTTTTCCCGTGTTACCCGCTCGATTCTTCGCATCTCGGTTTATGAGATGAGCTTTACCGACATTCCCTTTACTATTTCGATCAACGAAGCGATCGAACTGGCAAAAAAGTACGATCACGATCAGGCGCCTCAGTTTATCAACGGGATTCTCAATGCTATCGCCGAGGCCGAGGGACTCAAGGTTCGCACATGAGCGTTTTTCTTGGAATTGATACCAGTAACTATACCACCTCAGCGGCACTCTGTCAGGAAAAGAAGGTCGTGGTAAACGAAAAGCTTCCGGTTCCGGTGGAGACCGGCGCCCGGGGGATCCGTCAGAGCGACGCAGTCTTCGCCCATGTCAAAAATCTGCCCCAGGTGATGGCGGCGGTGGGGAAATGCGAGCCCTGTGCGATCGGGGTCTCGGTATCGCCCCGGAATGCGGAAGGATCTTATATGCCCTGCTTTTTGGCGGGGCGCGCGGTGGCGGTTTCGCTTGCCGAGATGACCGGTGTTCCGGTCTATTCCTTTTCCCATCAGGCTGGTCATGTGCGGGCGGCACTCTATTCCGCCGGGCGTGAGGACTTGGTGGGTGGGCGCTTTCTCGCTTTTCATGTGTCTGGCGGCACCACTGAGCTGCTTCTCTCGGAAGGGGACCGGCTGACCTGTATCGGTGGTACCCTCGATCTGAACGCCGGTCAGCTGATCGATCGGATAGGG
>CAZGQH010000145.1:0-4999 GCA_964527575.1 uncultured Lachnospiraceae bacterium | reverse complement strand
CAATGGTGGGGATGCTGTCCGCCTCGTTTTCCCGGGAGTGGAAGAAAAGATCCCCCCGCTTGTCGGTCAGCACCGGCAGCTCGCCGTTGTTGATGGCGTGGGCGTTGGTGACAATGCGGCTCTCCTGCGCCTGCCGGAAAATTTCGGTCAGCCGCACGGTGGGAAAGCGCTCACTGGCAAGAAGATCGCAAAGCACATTGCCCGCTCCCACCGAGGGGAGCTGGTCGGCATCTCCGATAATCATCAGCCGCCCGCCGGGCTTGATGGCCTTCAGAAGCGCCGCCATCAGAAGCGAATCCACCATCGAGGCCTCGTCGATGATGATGACATCCTCCTCTAACAGGTTATGCTCGTTGCGGCGGAACTTGGTACGCTCCCCTGCCAGAAACTCCATATCGAGGAGGCGATGAATCGTCTTGGCCTCGCACTGAGTGGCCTCGGACATGCGTTTGGCTGCCCGCCCGGTAGGGGCAGCCAAGGCAATTTCAAAGCCCATGCGCTGATAGATGCGGATCACCGCCCGGATGATCGTGGTCTTACCTGTACCCGGCCCTCCGGTCAGGAGCATGACGCCATTGTTGACTGCCGCCACGATGGCACGCCGCTGCAGGCGGGCGTAGGCCACCCCCTCCTCCCGCTCGATCTGGTTGATGAGGTATTCGATGTCCTGAAGGTCGGTCTTCTCGCAGAGGGTATCTAAAAGCACCATCTTATTCACGGTATAGCGCTCGGCATCGTAATAGTCCCGAAGGTAGGTGCAAGCTCTTCCCCGCAGCTCCACGCTCACCACCTCCCGGGCATTTTCCAGCGCCACCAAGGGTTCCTCTACCAGCGAGGCGTCCACGCCGAGCAGCTCGGCGGCAAGACCGATCAGCTTCTCCCGGGGAATGTACATATGACCGTTGTTCATGGCGTTGTAGGAAAGGGCGTATTTCAGACCGGAGGAGATGCGAAAAGCCGAATCCCGGGCAAACCCGATGGAGGAGGCCAGCCGATCGGCCTTGTCAAAGCCGATGCCATAGATCTCGTCGCAGAGGCGATAGGGGTTTTGGTTGATGGTGTCGATGGCCCCCGAGCCCCACTTCTTGTAGATCTTCATCACCGTGGCAGGGCCGAAGTAATCCCGACAGAACATCATGATCGAACGGACGCCGAACTGGCTCTTGAAGCCCTCGGAAATCTCGTTGGCCTTCTTCGGGTTGATCCCCTTAATATCACAGAGCCATTCGGGATGGGATTCGATCACATCGAAGGTATCCTCGCCGAACTGCGCCACGATCCGCTTGGCAGTCACCGCGCCCACACCCTTGATCATGCCGGAGGAAAGATATTTGACAATGGCATCCGCCGTCACCGGCAGCTGTTTTTCGTAGTATTCCACTTTGAACTGCTTGCCGTAAGAGGCATGGGTCTCCCACTTGCCCCGCGCCTTGATGCTCTCGCCCGCGTTGATGTAGGGCATAATGCCCACGATCATCACTGGCTCATCGCCGCCGGCATTCAGCTCGCAGACCGCGTAGCCGTTGGTTTCGTTGGCAAAGACGACATTTTCCACCGTTCCTTCCAGCGACTCCCCGGCGTCCTTCTCCTCGGCCTCTTCCCATAGTCCCATACGCATTCCTCCTTTCCCATCCGATTTTAATCTATATTGCTTTGCAAGTAAGCTTTACCGAAGCGGTTTTACTCTGTCAACGCCGCTTTGAGCTCCTCCGCCAGATCGAGCGCCTCCCAGGGGCTGGAGAGATCCTCCCGCCCCACCTGTCCATAGGCGGCATGGGGCGCATAGATGGGACGGCGCAGGCCGAAACGCTCGATAATGGCAGCGGGACGAAGATCCATAACCTTGTTCACCGCCTCGGCAATGACTTCTCCCGAAAGGGACGAGCTGCCGAAGGTATCCACCATCAGCGAAACCGGACGGGCCACGCCGATGGCATAGGCAAGCTGCACCTCGCAGCGGTCGGCAAGGCCGGCGGCCACGATATTTTTTGCGATGTAGCGGGCGACATAGGCGCCCGAGCGGTCCACTTTGGTGGGATCCTTGCCCGAGAAGGCGCCGCCGCCGTGGCGGGCGTAACCGCCGTACGTGTCCACGATGATCTTGCGGCCGGTGAGACCCGAGTCGCCCTGGGGACCGCCCACCACAAAGCGGCCGGTGGGATTGATGTAAATCTTGGTCTCCCCGTCGAGAAGAGCGGGATCGATCACCGGACGGATCACCTTCTCGATGATATCGGTCTCGATGGTCTCGTGCGAGACATCAGGATCGTGCTGACTCGAAATCACGACCGTATCCACCCGCACCGGCGTGTTACCCTCGTACTCCACCGTCACCTGGGTCTTGCCGTCGGGGCGAAGGTAGGGGAGAATGCCGTTCTTACGGACAGCGGTCAGCCGCTTGGCCAGCCGATGAGCCAACGAGATCGGCAGCGGCATCTTCTCCGGAGTCTCGTTGCAGGCGTAGCCGAACATCATGCCCTGATCCCCTGCCCCGGTCTCAAAGCGATCACTGTCCTCGCCTTTCTTGGCCTCAAGTGACCTGTCCACTCCCAGCGCAATATCCGGGGACTGCTTGTGAAGCGAGGAAATCACCGCGCAGGTGTCGCAGTCAAAACCGTATTTTGCCCGATCATAGCCGATCTCGCGCAGACACTCCCGCACGATCTCTTCCATATCCACTGTGCCGTTGACCGTGATCTCACCGAAAATATTGACAAGACCCGTAGTCGCGGTGGTCTCACAGGCCACACGGGCCTCGGGATCGATCGCCAAAAGGGCGTCTAAGATCGAGTCGGAGATGATATCGCAGATTTTATCGGGATGTCCCTCGGTGACCGATTCGGAGGTAAATAATTTTTTCATACGTGCACTTCCTTTTCCGTTTTTTCGTCTTCTTACCCTTCAGACAAAACAAAAAGCGCCCACAGGATCCCATGAGCGCTTTCTCATCTCCATGGAATTGGCACCTTACATACCGCAGGTTGCCGTGACATCACAGGGCCTGTCCCTCCGTCACTCTTGATAAGAATTCTATATTCTATTATACACGAAACTCTTACGCTGTCAACAGGTTTTTACAGAAAACCAACAGATTTTCAGAAAACCGCGGATTTTCAGGCCAGAAAAGAGAGAAAGCCCAAAACGCCATAGGAGGCCAGCGTCATCACCGTTCCGGCGATGAGTACCCCTACAAAAACTGCCGCTAAGGATTTCCAGAAATTGACCCGCATCAGCGCCGCCACCAGAGAGCCGGTCCAGGCTCCCGTGCCGGGCAGCGGAATGGCAACCAAAATGCAGAGCCCCCAGAAGCCGTATTTGTCCACCTTCGCCCGGTTCTTCTCGGCCTTGCGCTCCAGCCAGGTGGCCATCTTTCCGAAGGGGCGCGTGCCCTTCATCCAGTTCAGAATCCACCGGATCAAAAGGAGGATAAAGGGAACGGGGAGCATGTTGCCTGCCACACTGATGAGAAAGTTCTGCCACCAAGGCAGCCCCATCGAGGCGCCGAGAATGATCGATCCGCGCAACTCAATGATCGGAATCATGGAACAGAGAAAGACACCGCCACGAATTCCTACGGTGCGGATCAGAAAGTTTTCCAAGGCATGTATCATAGACTCATCCTTATCTTGATTATCCCATCGCCCGCATTGGGACAGATCCCGCCTGAACAGAGATCTGTCCGACCGGACATACTTTTTTCGGGAACAAGATTCCTTATCTCCGAAAACCGTGTTGTTCTTATTTTACCACATTGGGAGAAAAATAGCAATTAAATTCGCAGATTTTTCAGTCGGGCTTCCGAAATGTATCTTTCCGCCCAACACAAAGAAAAAGATCAGGAGACTGATTCCGATAATGAGAAGTGCCGCCAGAATTGTCATGACCGTAGGGAGATCGAAGCGGTAGCGGGCGGTCTCCTTTCCTTCTTCCCTACCCCGGATAATACCCGAGCGCTTGAGAATCACCGAAATCGGTTTGTATAAAATCAACACCAGCGCCGCATTCACAAGGCATTTGATCAGATTGAAGGGAAACAAAAGTCCGGGCAGCATGGCCGCTACCTCGGCAACCCCTACTCCCATATAGAAAGGCGTGATAAAGAGATTGGCCAGCATCATCAGCGCCGTCGAGCCCAGTGTTCCCACCAGAAGCGCAAGATAGGAGCCGCGCTGCGACCGCTTAAACCGATAGATCAGTGCAGGCAGCGCCGCAAAACTGGCCGAGGAAATAAAATTCATCACAAGGCCGTAAAATCCCGTGGTGCTGATGAGAAGGAACTCGATCACCGAGACTACCAGTGCGATCACAACACCCGCTACAGGCCCAAAAAGCATGGCCGGAATGACCATAAAAACATTTTTGATATCAAAGGTAAGAAACTCCACCTTGAAATTGACGATATACATGGAGAGATAGGAGATGGCCGCAAAAAGCGACAGCACTACCAGACGCCGGATCCGGTCTGAGGTGTGCTGCCCTACGGTCTGTGAATTTTCTCTCCGTCCCGCTGCCGAAATTGATTTTTTCATGAATAAAACCCTCTTTCACTCTTGGGGAAAAAGAAAAACCTCCCTGAGCCAAACGCTCAAGGGGGCGATAGAAAAACATTTCTGACCCGCACCAAAATTCCGCTACCGGTCGGAAAATTTTTCCGATTGCCATGACAGGACGCCAAAGCAGCCCTGACACAGCGCATCTTTTACCATCCGGACTTTACCGTCGGTACAGGATTCTGACCTGTTCAGCAGAGAGAGAAAGACCCAAGTCCTTTCCTCCACTCGCGGACTGATTCCTCAAACAAGAGGAAAACACCGCCGGTGTGGAATTTCACCAACCCCCAAAGATTTTTATTATTTTTTTATTATATGATGATAAACTGCAGATTGCCGATTCGGTTTTCCGAATCCCTGAGAAGACACTTTCTTCTCACGATGCCATACAAAATCCAAAAAAAGTAACGATAAAAGATTCCACCCGTGTCGTTTCATTAGCAATCATC
>CAZGQH010000144.1:0-5015 GCA_964527575.1 uncultured Lachnospiraceae bacterium | reverse complement strand
CCAACGACGCTTTGTTTGCCTCCTCTACCGGTATCGGCAACGACGCCTTTGCCGCCTGTGAAAGCCTTCTTCTCGATGTGCGGGACAATCCGCTGGCAGCGCAGGTAGCGGAAACCTACCGCATCGAAACGGGCCGGTTTGACCGTACAAGTGTCTATCTCGGAATTATTCTGGCAGTCACCCTTCTTTTATTGGCCCTGCTCGCTGTACTGTTCTGTATCGGGAAAAGAAAGCGCCGTGGCAAAAAGGCCATGGAGGAGAATCCCGGATAAAAAAGAGCTTTGCTTGGGAGTGGAAGGGCTTTCGGTTAAGCTCCTTGGATTTTAACAAAACTTTTTTCAAAATATTTCAAAAACAACTTGACAAATCCATCCGTCTGTGCTATTATTACAGGGTACGGTGAAGACCGTCACGCGCCCGTAGCTCAGTGGATAGAGTGCCCGGCTACGAACCGGTAGGTCGCAGGTTCGAATCCTGCCGGGCGCGCCAAAAAGAAAAAGTCGCGAAAGCGGCTTTTTCTTTTTTTCTGAAGATAACGAGTTACATTTTCGATAAAAGAGAAGATAAGGTTTTTGATATGCGATCAAAAGGCTATTGATAGAATAAAACAAAAAGTCGCGAAAGCGGCTTTTTTATATGCTTTTTTCTCCGGCAGAGTGCCCTTTTCAAATCAATTATCAGGAAAAGCTTTTTTGAATTGTGAGAAAATTTAAATTTTTTTCTGACATACAGTAATAGAAGGAAAATAGAGCTGAAAAAACGAAGTTGTTTATGGGGAAGAATTCTGTTCTTATGATTCAATACGGTGGAGGTGGGAAGCCATGAAAAGAAAGCGTATCCTTTTTATCGGGGTAACAGTCGTTACTGCGCTGGTTGTACGGATTTTTCTTCTTTTGAGCCTATTGGGACTCGGTGTATTCGGTATTTTTGCAGAAAAAACCGATATAGATGAGCTGGATCCCGAACAGCTGCTTTCTATAAAACAAGCATATCTGGATATGAAACAGGAAATGGGATATCCCGCATCGATGACGACCGATGATGTTTATGTGGAAGAGTATTGCGGCTCCTATCACGGCACGGTGGTGATGATGCTCACGGATAATGAGACCGTCTATGCGCAGGCAGTGAAGATCGTCAAAGTGGCAGGGGTGCATATTTGCTACCGCAATGCCAACGAACTGTATGCCTGGAAAGAAGGAAAAATCTATACGCTCGAAGAGGCGTATCGTGCGGGAATTCTGAAAAAGTCCGATATTCGAACAATACGCGATACTCACAATCGACATGAATGACCGGCCGAAACGCAAAATGAAAAAACAGGAAGGGCGCATAAATAGTGAAACATTCGGAGAAGCAGGCATCGGATGAAGAGATTATCGAGTTATATTGGAAAAGGGAGGAAAAAGCGATCCGGGAGACCGATATAAAATACGGACACTTTCTTTTCCGGATGGCATATCGGATTCTTTGTGACCGATTGGACAGTGAGGAATGCAAAAATGATACCTATCTTGGCATCTGGAAGGCGATTCCTCCTGCAAGACCGGTTGTGTTCCCGGCTTTTATTGCGGCGATTCTGCGCCGTATCGCCATTAACCGCTACTGGGAACAGAGGGCGCAAAAACGAATTCCCTCGGAATTCACGCTCTCTCTTGACGAATGTGAGGGCTTGCTGTCCGACGGCGAGACGGCAGACAGCCGCTGTCATGCAAAAGAGCTCGGGAGGCTTTTGAGCCGGTATGTCGGGGGACTGTCCGAGCGGCAGCGCTATATTTTTATCGAGCGATTTTATATGATCGAGTCGGTAAAAAACATTGCAGACGATCTCGACATCGGAACAGCAACGGTTTATCGGGAGCTGGAGAGAATAAAAGAGGACCTGAAAATCTATTTGGCGAAAAATGAGGTGTACGTATGAACCGAAGTCAATTTGTCGATGCGGTTAGCTGTTTGGATTCCGGGTTGATCGAAGAGCATTTTTTTATGAAGCAGCGCTTAAAGTCAGAATAATTGAGGAGGAAACGCCTGCGTGTTCTGCGAGTGGCCACGGCTGCCGCGTGTTTTGTCATGATGCCGATTTCAGTGGTTTTTTTGAGAAAGCTCTTTTTCCCCGGCGATGTCAGTGCCGCAGGGATGGTGGGACATTGGGTATGGATACTTTGTCTGAGTCTGATCCTTGTCGGTATTGCAGGACTCTTGATCTGGAAAATCGGAAGTTACTGTATCTATAAAAAATATAGAAAGGATGTCAAACCCAATTAAATAGCCCTGCATGGGGCGATGAAGCGGATTCTTTTTTGAGGTTGCCTTAGATAAGGCAGCCTCTTTTTGTTCCCGTTTTGCCCTTTTTTACATAGAATATCCCTGAAAAGGGGATTGATAGCTATAGAGGAAGAAAATAAAAGAAAACAAAAATGCAAGACAAAAATTATTTTTTTTTGTGATTTCTTAATAAAAACTATTGACATTTGTGCAGCTTCCATGTAAAATGAAAATAAGATTAACCACAATCTATACAAAATGGAGGTTACTTATGAAAAGGACACTGGCATTACTGCTCGTTTTCGCAATGCTTCTCTGCATGGTTCCGGCTTTTTCACCGGTGATTGCGGCGGAAGACGGCGGCGAGCCGCAGCTCGGTCTGAATGCCGAATTCTATCAGCTGGAAGGAATTGCGGATACCGCGGATGTGTATCGCGATATCATCGGCACGGATTCGGGAGACGGCCATCGCGACAGCTTTGACGACACGCAGCGGTACACGCAAACCATTGAACAATTGCTGAAGGTGTCGAAGGAAAACGGCAAGGCGGAAGGTCTTACCGGTTTTACCCCCTATGATACCGGTGCCGGCGGGGACGGCTACTTAATCAAATGGACCGGAACCATCACGGCTGCCGAGTCGGGAACCTATTACTTTGTCGGCCATAAAATCGACAACGGTTTTGTGGCGATTGTGAACGGGAAGCGCGTTTACGAGTACTGGGCAGCGTATCACTGGTTTGACCGTGACGGAATCGATCTTTATTCCAATTTGGGCAGCTTTACTCTGGAAGCCGGTAAGGCCACTCCGGTGGAATTCTGGTATTTGGAGACCAACGGCGGAGAAGCGCTGGATATGGGAATTTCCAAAAGTCCGGACAGCGGAGCCATGTCTTTTCAGGATGCCGGCATTACCTTTGATTTAAATGCAGTGCGTTACAATACGAATCTGAAAACCTATCATGAAACTATTTGGGAACTGCTTCCTGACGGTGTCCGTATCGAGGGAGCGATGGACGGGAATGGCGCGTCGGCACAGGAAGCCGGCAATCACCTGTATGAATCGACCATTGCCGGTCTGAAAAATGTCATGATTCCGATCGGCAAGACGGTTGTGCCGAGCTTTGAATCGGAGGCTTTCAACTACGGCAGACAGTTCGGCTGGCGGTGGGACGATTGTCTGATCGAGTATACCGGCTATGTGACCCCCACCAAAGGCGGGACCTATGAGTTCGGTACCTCGAAGGTGGATAACTGTCTCTTTGTGGAGATCACCGATCCCGACACCGGCAAGACCGCCACGGCCTATGAATTCTGGGCCTCCCGTGTGTGGAATGATAAAGGCGACACCTATTACGGTAAGACGATCGATCTGGAAGCCGGCAAGGCTTATGAAATCCATGCCGTCTTTTTGGAGATCGACGGCGGCGAGGCCATCTCCACAATCTATAAAATCGACGGCGAGCGCTTCGATTTCAACGGCTCCGGTCTGGTCTTTACCACCGAAAAGCCCAGCGCTCCGGTAGGACCTGTCACCCAGAGTCTGGTTTCCAGGGGCTCGGAGTGGTACTACATGACCTCGGGTGAGGGAAATGCCACTCAGATCCGCGATCTCTCTTGGGCGACCGATAAAAATATCTACGGCAAGTGGCAGACCTCCTCGGATCTGAAAGAGGCCTGGGGAACCAATGACGCCGGCAGCATCAACCAGAGCCTTTGGGCGGTCCTGCCCTTTGAGGTGGAGGATGTCTCGGAGTTTGACGGCTACAAGCTGATGTCTTCGATCAAATGGGACGATAATATCCGTCTTTACCTGAACGGCAAGCTGGTCTGGATCGATCAGGGATGGGGCGAAGGCCTGAAGATGCTGGCAGAAGACGCCGCCGATCTGCTTGTGAACGGAACCAATACCATCGCCGTGAAGGCGGTACAGGGCTGGGGCGGCGCAGAGTACGACATGGATCTCTACGCGACCCGTGGTGCTGTCGAGGGTTCTCCGATCACCTTTACCGAAATCGGAAGCGCCGAGGAGCTGCTTGCTTATGTGGCTTCCGCCAACGAGAGAGGCAAAGATGCCCATAAGAACGATATCGTCAGTATCACGGCGGATATCGATATGTCCGGCAAGAACTGGACGCCGCTCGGCGACTATACGGGCAAAATCTACGGCAACGGTCACACCATTTCGAACATTAACTACACTGCCACGGTGGATGCGACCTCCGCTACGGAAGGAATCCGTGTGGGCCTTTTCGTCACGGTGCTTTCCAATACGAACGGAGGCAATGGCAAGATTACCGACCTTACCTTTGAAAACTGCACACTGACGGTAAACGCTACCGAAGGCGAGAACAAGGAGCAGGAGGTCATTGCCGGTCTTGTGGCCGGTATGGTGGACCGGGGCTGCATTGAGAATGTGGTTGTCAAGGGCTGTGAGGTCAAGGGCAGCGCCTCCAATGCCGGTGCTATCGCCGGTGTGGGCAACTGGAATTACGATCAGAAGGGATATCACATTGAAAACTGCGCCGTGATCGATTCGAAGATCACCGCTGCCGATCGGGCTGCCGGTATTGTCGTCTTCGCCCGTTTCGGTGATCCCGCTACCTTCGGCAGCGTGCGCATCGTCAACTCCACGTTTGATGCCACCAAGACCTCCTATACCTATGTGGAGAAGTGGGACAATGACAAAGAGCCTGCGATTTCCAGCGTGATCGTCGAGTCCGAGCTTGCGCTCAAAGCGGGTCAGAACT
>CAZGQH010000143.1:0-5018 GCA_964527575.1 uncultured Lachnospiraceae bacterium | reverse complement strand
CAGGACTCTTCTTCCTCGCTTTGATCCTCTCGGCTTTGATCCTTGTCACATCCTGCTTTGTCCTTCGTGCGTTTTTGAAGCGCAGTCTCGCCGCCGCGGCCGCGCTTCTTCCCTGTATTCTCTGGTTTGTCTTTGCTTTTATTCTCAACTTCTGTGTTATTTTGCTTAATGGCTGATATCGAAAAATCCGGGCAGGAAAAAGAAATTCGTTCTTGAAAAAAGCACTGTTATGGTGTATAATAGCAAAAGGAAAAAGGAAGGAGCTCTCCTATGAAGCGAATTGGTCTGACCGGCATGTCGGGAAGCGGAAAAAGCTATGTCTCCGGGATCTTTGCTGAGAGGGGAATTCCCGTAATCAATTCGGATGCCGTGGTACATGAGCTGTATTCGGCGGAAAGTCCCCTTGGAAAAGAGCTGGCTCGCCTTTTCGGTCAGGAGATTCTTGCGAAAAACGGGGAAGTCGACCGGCGGGTTCTTTCGGAGATCGTCTTTCACGATCGGGAAAAGCTGGCGCTGCTCAATACTGTGGTACATCCTTTTGTGATTGAACGCTGCCGTCACCTTGCCGATCTCTATGCCCGTGAGGGAAAAGAGGCCCTGCTCATCGAGGCACCGCAGCTTTTTGAAGCGGGCCTTGACAAAGAGTGCGATTTTGTGGTCGCTGTCGTCAGCGATCCTGCGCTCTGTATCGAACGGATTGTTTTGCGGGATGGGATTTCACCCGAGAAAGCAAAGCTGCGCCTTGCCAATCAGCACGATGAAGCCTTTTTCCGGGAGCACTGCGATTTTTGTATTGAAAACAACAGGGACGATTCTTTGGAGGCGCAGGTGGTGGGAATTCTGAAGAGCATGGGGCTGTTTTCATGAGTAAGGGCTTTTTCTCTTCCTGTCGGAGTCTTTTGAAGAACAAGTTCGTTCTCGCGCTGCTTCTTCTCAATCTGGCTGCGATTTTCATTCTGGTGGGGGTTCTTGTCCGCAGAGGACGAGAAGAGAATCTGCCCCTTTATTATGAGAAGGAAGTACAGGCGGCCTGTGAGGAGTTCGGTTTGCCGAAGGAGCTGGTGCTGGCGGTTATCCGAACCGAGAGTGATTTTCGGCCTGATGCGCTGTCTCCTGTGGGAGCGCGGGGGTTAATGCAGCTCACCGAGCCGGCCCTGAGCGATGTCAACCGCTATCTGAAAACCGACTACCGCTTTGACGATATGTATGATCCGAAGATCAATATCCGCTGCGGTACCTGCTATCTCTTTCTTATGTATCGGCAGTTCGGTCGGTACGATACCGCGCTGGCCGCTTACAATGCCGGCCCTGGGGTTGTGGCCGGATGGCTTGCCGATTCCCAATACAGTGAAAACGGAAGACTGGTCCGGATTCCTTTTCGGGAAACCGATGACTATGTCTGCCGTGTTACGGATTTTTGGGAAGGATATATTGCGTTATACAAGGATAAATCAAAATAAATTCGGAGGAAACTATGGAGTACACAAAAGAAGAAATCACCGAACTGAAGGAGCGCATTCTTTTTAAAAAGAAGAATGCTTATGAGGCGATGGATGAAGCCGAAGTGGAAAAGATGGAGTCCTTTGCCAAGGATTACGTCCGGTTTCTCGATATTGCCAAGACCGAGAGGGAAGCGGTCATCGAGGGCATTGCCCTCGCCAAAGCGCGCGGTTTTACCGAATACCGTTTCGGTATGCCGGTCAAGGCGGGTGACAAATTCTATTTCAACAATCACGGGAAAGAGCTCTTCCTCTTCATCATCGGAAGCGAGAGTTTGGAAAACGGCATCCGCATCTCGGCGGCTCATATCGACTCTCCCCGCATCGACTTAAAGCAGCATCCTTTGTACGAAGATTCCGGTTTAGCCTTCTTCAAGACCCATTATTACGGCGGAATCCGGAAGTACCAGTGGACGGCGCTTCCCCTTGCCATTCACGGCACTGTGATGAAGGCTGACGGCAGCGTGGTGGATATCGTTGTCGGGGAAGAGGAAAGCGATCCGGTCTTTTATATCAATGATCTCCTTCCGCACCTCGCCCGTTCGCAGAACTCCCGTCCCCTCGGCGACGCCATTCAGGGCGAGCAGCTGAATATCCTCATCGGCTCCCGTCCTCTGAATGCCGACGGCGAGATCAAGCTTGCAATTATGAAGCTTCTCAACGAGAAATACGGCATTGTGGAGAGCGATTTCATCAGTGCCGAGCTGACGATGGTTCCGGCCTTCAAGGCGCGGGATATCGGCTTTGACCGCTCCCTGATCGGCGGCTATGGACATGACGACCGTGTCTGCGCTTATCCCGCTATGGCAGCGATTCTGGAAAAGGAAGCGCCGCTTCATACCCTGATGGCGATTCTGGCCGATAAGGAAGAGGTGGGCAGCGGCGGCAATACCGGTATGAAGAGCGAAGCCTTCATGGACCTTATCGCTTCGCTTTCCGAGACGATGGGCGCCAACGAGCCCACGGTCCGTTACAATTCCAAGTGCCTTTCTGCCGATGTAAACGCCGCCTACGATCCCAATTTTGCGGATGTTTACGAATCGAGAAACAGCTCCTTTATCAATCAGGGTGTGGTGATGACCAAGTACACCGGCTCGGGCGGTAAGAGCGGGACCTCCGATGCCTCTGCGGAATTCGTCGGCTATGTGCGCAATATGTTTGATAAGGCCGGCATCGTCTGGCAGACCGGCGAGCTTGGCAAGGTGGACGCCGGCGGCGGCGGAACGGTGGCGGTCTATATTGCCGACAAGAACATCGAAGTGGTGGATCTGGGGGTTCCGGTGCTCTCGATGCACGCTCCCTATGAGGTGATCGCCAAGGCCGACATCTATATGGCTTACAAGGCATTCTCTGTCTTCTGTGATTGAGTTTTTCCTTTCGGCTTTTTTGCATATATCCACCGCAAAAGGGAAATAATGCTGTTAAGGAACATAAGGAGGGAATTGTCTGATGAAAAAAGAAAAGAATTCGAAAGCCATGGCGGCTAAAATTGTTGTCCTGATGGGGGTATTGGCCGGCGGTGTTATTGCCTGTACGATGGCCATCCGAAAGGGTCGGAAGAAAAAAAAGAGCAAGACGTGTCCTACCGGCACGCCTTGCTCGGATGTCAACGAGTCCTTTCCCATCCATAACGAAGAACCGCAGGATACTTCCACGCCGACGGCTGAGACAAAATGCAACAGCCCCGAATGGGAGCGCGGTCCGGAATAAAAATAAGCGAGCAAAGTCAAGCAGAAAGACACAGACAATCGTCTATGTCTTTCTGCTTTTTTGCAGACCGGAAATGGGATGACCCTCTCAAACAAAAAAGATTGACGCTCGGAAGAAAGTGTGGTATAATAATTTTATAATGGCATGATATTTACGGACAGTGATATAAAAGATAAGAGTTTAACTATTATGCAATACAATAAAGCTGTATAAATCGAGATGAAATGGAGGAAGGGAGAATATGGCATTACAGTTATTATACGCGGTATGGCGGGAAGATGCGGCAGAGAACTCCCTTTTGGCTCTTTCGGAGGGTTTAGAGGAAGCGGATCGTGACTACCTTTTAAGAACGGCGTTCCCTTCCGGCTTTTTCTGGGAGGATTTTGAGGAAGACGAAGAAAACGAAGAGCGAGCCAATACGCTCTTTCTGCACCTTCCTTCCGGAAAGCTTGGGATCGCCCGTTTGGGTCTTTTTCAGGTGCAGCCAGGAAAGCCGGAAAAAGGGGGGATTCTGCATGCCTTTATAGCAGAAACGGGGGAGTCGGTTTCTCCCATGCTGTATACCATTAACAATTGCTTCCGGAATTCTCTCTCTCCGCAGGAGCGAACGGCTCTTCGGGATCGTCCTGTGCTGCCTAAGACTCCCTTTCCGCGTCCTCAATTCAAGCTGAGTCAGCCGGAGATCCGCAAGTTTTTTTCGGCCGGTCGGGTGCGGACGCTTGCCTGCCTTTTGCAGGCTGTGATCGATTCCTTCGGAAATGATCGGACCATTCTTCTGAACGACCGTTATTCTTCTTTGAAGTACTGGTTTTACGGGATTCACTGCTGCTTGCCGCGTATTATAAAAGAAAAACTTACCTATTCTACGTATTCTTATTCCCCTTTGGAGGAGTGCAAGCTGATCTGCGGTGCAGCAGGTGCTATTGATGGCGGCCGGGAAATTGAGGCCGGAAACTTTGTTTTTGACAATATGGGCGGTGCCGCCTGTGAAGATGTGGAGTCGGCCAAATATGCCCGCTCGATTGCGGCGCTTTTCTGGGAAGATGCAAGTGCCGCCCATCGGGATGCGCGAAGTGTCGGACGTCTGATGGAGGCCTATCATTTGACTCCAATGACGGCGGCAGGAATTCTCAAGCTGCTTCAACAGGATTTTAACTGGTTCGATACACCCTATGATCTTCAGTTTTTTCTGGGTAAGGTCGGTATTCTCAGTAAGATGCACCTAGAATCGCTGTCCGAGCTTCTCTGGGAGAGAATCAGTGCTCCCGGGTTTCCTTTTCCGTTGGGTGAAAAGCTTCTGCCGCTGATTGCCTATCTGTTCAAGAATCTGTGCGATCAATCGAGAGAGGAGGTTGTCTGCTACATCGGCAGCCACCGTTTGGATTTCGGGATTACGGACACCGACTCCTACCTTACTTATTATGAGCGGATCTCGGATAAGATCGGCTTTATTCTCGAGTATCTCATTGTGAGACTGGTGAAGGGCGATAAAATCGAGCAGTTTATCGGTATGACCGGTATTCCGGATCAGTGTGCCTTGCTGTACAGGATTATTGACAATCTCGACCGTATGACCGAACGTTTCAGCTGCGAAGCGATATACGGTCTCGGCTATCTTTTGGTATCCCGCGTAATCGAAGAACGGACACTTGTCCCGGTACTGGAGATTTGCCGAAAGAGCGCCTCTTTGCCGAAAGAATTTCTTCATCGTGTGATTGTTCAGGCAATGCTGGATGCCTTGAGCGCTGCGGATGCGAGCGGAAACCCTTATGAACCCTCCTTCGTTTTTGCCGTGGTGACCGAGTTGAT